>CAZAAK010000043.1:0-20602 GCA_964483145.1 uncultured Bacteroidaceae bacterium | reverse complement strand
CGTTGCCCCGCCTATTACAGGCGGGGCAACGCTTTTTTGTATGACTGATTGGGCTAGTTGAGTTGCTATTTGAGGAAAGTCTCGTAGTAATCGAACATTTTCTCGTACAAGTGGATGCGGTCGATGCCACGCACATTGTGCTCGTGGTGGGGGTAGATGAAGTAGTCTACTTGCTTGCCCGCCTTGATGCAGGCATCGATAAACTCGATGCTGTTTTGCCAAACCACTGTATTATCCTCGGCACCATGGATGACCAAAAGGCGGCCATCAAGGTTTTTTGCTTTGGCAAGGAGGGAACTGTTGGCGTACCCCTCGGGATTTTCTTGAGGAGTGTCCATGTAACGCTCGCCATACATTATCTCGTACCATTTCCAGTCAATTACGGGTCCGCCTGCACAACCGACTTTGAAAATCTCGGGGTGGGCTAGCTTTAGGGTGATGGTCATGAACCCGCCAAAACTCCAACCCTCAACGCCCATGCGGTCCTTGTCAACGTATGGCAACGACTGGAGGAACTTTACCCCCTCAAGTTGGTCGGCCATCTCAATTTCGCCAAGGTGGCGGTGCGTGCAGCTCTCGAACTCAAAGCCTCGGTTGTCGGTACCCCGGTTGTCAATGGTAAAAACCACATAGCCCTGTTGAGCCAAAAAGAGAAAGTAAAGGTTCCCCCCACCTAGCCATGAGTCGGTAACTAGTTGGCTGTGAGGCCCGCCATAGACATAAACCAGTGTGGGATACTTCTTCCCAGCCTCCATGTGAGATGGAGTAATGAGGCGATAGTATAGGTCGGTGATGCCATCAGCGGCCTTGATGCTTCCCATTTGGATGTCGGGCATAGCATATTCGGCTAGTGGGTTTTCGTTCTGCTGAAGGGTAGTGAGGACTTTGCCGCTTTTGATGTCGATAACCTGGGCTGTTCCAGGATTGTCAACACTGTTGTAGACGTCAATAAGGGCAGTGCCGGTTTCGTTGATAACCACGCTGTGGGTGCCCTTGGCGGGGGTGAGGAGGGTCATTAGGCCACTTTTGAGGTTGACCTTGTAAGCAGCGCGGCCGATAGCGGATTCCCTGTTGGCATAGACAAAAATATTTTCGGCTTTGGCGTCAAATCCGATGAATCCTTCAACCTCAAAGTTGCCGTGGGTGATTTGGCGCAAGAGCTGCCCATCGGTGTTGTACAGGTAGAGGTGTTTGTAGCCATCGCGCAAACTGTACCATAGAAACTGGTCGGGATGCTGCGGGACAAAAATCATGCCTTCGCAAGGCTCGGTATAGCGGGCATTTACCTCCTCGAAAAGAACTGTATCAAGCTCCCCATCGTCAATATCATACCTCTCTAGCCACATGTGATTCTGCTCGCGGTTGACTTTGGCAATATAAAGGTATTCCTCATCGGGGTCCCATGTAAGGTTGGTGAGGTAGTTCTCGCGCTCGGTCAGGCTCTCGTCGCGGCGAGTGTCAAGGTAGAGGATAGAGTCGGTGGCAGTATTGTAAATCCCAACGGTAACTTCGTGGCTCTTCATGCCGGCCATAGGATATTTGAAGGGCTGTTCGCGGGCAATGCGGGCGGTGGTATTGACAAGCGGATAGTCGGTCACCATGGATTGGTCCATGCGGTAGAACGCAAGGTAGTTGCCTTTAGGCGACCAAAATGTACCCTTTTCGATGCCAAACTCATTGCGGTGGACGGATTGCCCGTAGACAATATCCTTGTCGGGACTCTCTATGGAGCGAACAATGCCATTGTTGCTGACATATAGGTTGTTGTCAATGGTGTAGGCCGACTTGAATGTGCTCTGCTCTATGTCCAAGTTGTCGATGTTGTTGGTGGGGTACTCGGCCACTTTGGCAAGGGTTTTCTTGGCAAGGTTGTAACAGAGAACTTTACCTTGCGCATTGAAACGGATTTCCTTGCCATTGAGGAATTTTACGGAGGAGAGATATTTCATTGGCTCAAGCCCCGCACCCTGCATAATTCTGTTGAGTTGACCAAGGGTAAGGCATACCTTTGCCTTGCCGGGTTGGCCTAGGTAGAGGGAGGTGTCCTGTATGTAGGCAATCTGGTTGCCCTTGCCAACAAACTGATATCCACGCATGTGGAATTGTGGGTAAAGATTGTAGGACATCAGTTGCTTGGAACTGAGCATTTTGTCCTGAGCAAAAACGCTGACCGAAATAGTCAGCGCCAATGCCAAAAAGATAATTCTTTTCATATCGTACAGTATCAATAGTTTTTCCAATTGCGAAACCGCAAGTTGAAGACTCCAAAGAAGGCTTCTTTAAAAATCTTCATGCTCATCTTGGAAGTACCCAAAACGCGGTCGGTGAAGATAATAGGCACTTCGTAGATTCTGAAGCCAAGGCGGGTGGCGGTATATTTCATCTCTATTTGAAAGGCGTAACCAACAAACCGAATCTTGCTGAACTTTATCCTTTCTAGCACCCGTCGGCTATAGCAGACAAACCCAGCGGTGGCGTCCATAACTCTCATCCCAGTAATGGCGCGGACATATTTGGAGGCGTAGAACGACATCATCAAACGCCCCATAGGCCAATTGACCACACTAATTTTCCCGTCTACATAGCGCGACCCTACCACAACATCGCCTTTGCCCGTGGCGCAGGCCTCGTAAAGACGTGGTAAGTCATCGGGGTTGTGGGAGAAGTCGGCATCCATCTCTATCATATATTCGTAGCCATGCTCTAGCCCCCAACCAAACCCATCGATGTAGGCTGTACCCAAGCCCAACTTGCCTTTGCGCTCTTCAATAAAAAGTCTCCCGGGGAACTCTTGCATGAGCCTCTTGACGATGCCAGCAGTGCCGTCGGGCGAATTGTCATCAATAATCAGCACGTCAAAGGCTTTGTCTAAAGAAAAGACTTTGCGCAGAATGTTTTCGATATTCTCTTTCTCGTTGTAGGTGGGGGTGATTACAAGTGTGTCGTTCATAGAAAAGTTTGGTATGGTAAGGGATGGTATTGTTCTTGCTTTTTTTTAAAGATCCGATTATTGCTGAGAAGGCCGTTTTTGCATAATCTTGCGATGCCGTATCATTACAGGGAGAATGGCAAGCCAGCCTACGAAATTACCCACACAGTTGGCTATGAGGTCGTTGATATCATAGCCGCGGTAAGGCAACAGAGCCTGTACCGATTCGGTTAGCAAGCCTATCAGCACAGCCGCTAGCAAAACCCACCCCCAACGTTTGCCCAACCAGTCGGCCAAAAACAAGGGGCAGAAAAGGTATATTGCGGCATGCAGGAGATGGTCCACGCGCAGCCCAAAGATGTAGTTGTCTAGTACGGGGGCCAGTCCGTTGAGGGGCGCCCACATGAGCACCGCCAACAGTATAAAGTACAGCACCGCCCATCTTTTGCGGGCATTTTGACCGGTTAAACGGATGAGGGCATTCTTGATTCTGCGGCGACGGAGTACCTTGCGCGAGAGCCTACGCCAATGTTCACTCTCGCAGTCAACCACCATGCCGTCGGGTTTTTCTATAGCAACGAGCTTGGCAAGGACATTGCTACGGTCCACTTGCTCGTAGGCGTAGCAGTTGTCGCCACGAAAGAAGTATACCCCACCTTCAATGCGCATAAGGCGGTGGATGATATAGCGACCCATGTGCCGAAAGAGGTATATCTCCCCCACCACGCATGCCTCACGCTCTGCTAGCGGGCGGAGGCGTATCTTGTCGCCCTCGCCATTGATTAGTGGTAGCATACTGCGCCCCCCAAACAGCATGGTGACACTCTGACCTTCCTTGAGCCGTTCGCACATCTCAACCAATATGAAGTTGTCAAGGCTGTTGGGTAGCGAAATCTGAATCATCTTTTGTGTAACTCTCTCAAGCTCTGTGTTGTTCTCTCAATAAAGTGGAGCAGTCATTATCTCAAAGGGCCAAAGATGGCATCGTGGCTAGTCCGTGCAGCAGCCTCGTCGGGGAGGCATTCAAGGTGGAAGACCCGAGCCACCGAGAGCACCTCGGAGAGCATGCCCACCATCATATCCTGGAACTTGTCGTCCTGCGCTAGTGCCGGTGGGAAGGATGGCTGTAAGGCGGAGAAAGCCTCAAGGATGCCAAGCCGGCGAATTTTGTTGTGCGGCGCTTGTGAAAGACGTATGGCAGCTGCTAGCGGAAAGCGCAACTGGTGGAAGTGGTGTGTTTTGCCGCTCCAAGGGGAGCCATAAACCACTGCCTGACCATTCTCGAAAGCCAGCACGGGGCTGTCATCGTTCAGCAGAAAACTGTCTGGGATATACTTCAGCCACAAGCGGGTATGGGTGCTCTTGCCAGTGCCGGATTCGCCCAAGCAAAGCACTGCCTTGCCTTGGTGAACCACGCAGGAGGAGTGTATCAGCACCATGTTGCTGGAACAGGAAAGCATGCCAACGGCCATCCACAAGGCAAAGCGAAGCATTATTGGGTCGGCGCAAACTGTGCCTTCAACTATTTGGCTCCCGAGCTCGTAGCGCATCAGTAGGGGCGTGTCGGCTGTGTCGTAGGGGTCCATAACACAGTAGTAGGTGTCCCCCACCTTAGCCAAGGTCCACGACATGGTGCCAATCTCGAACTGAAAGTGGTACAGTATGGTCCAATCCTTGGGCCTAGGAATCTCCCTACCAAAGATAACCTGCCACTCGGGCTCGCCCCCAGTGGCAACAAAAACGGGGAAGCCCGGAATGCTACGCAACGCAGCGCACTCCCTGTCGCCTTCGATGCGAATAAGGTGCCCCGCTATGGAATATGTAATCGAATCAGCCATACCCAACCTCAACTATTCGGCCAGTAGCAGGCCGTTTCCCTTAAGCGTGTCAACCCATTTCTGTGCATCGGTGCGGGCAACCGACTCCTCCACATCGTAGTTGTCGAGCAACACCTTTGCCGCATCGTCGGCGCTAAAGTCCTTACCCTGAAGGTTATCCCACATCAGCAAGGCGGAGTCGTTGAAAGCCACAACGCGGGTCATGTCGCCGCTAGTCTTGCCTTGCAAAAGAATGATGTTCTCGCCCGCAACCTTGCGGACTTTGTAAATCGGATTAATTTTCATGCTGCAAAAGTACAACTTTTTTTTCGAATAACAAGAAATCAATACAAAATACCTAATAATGGCGAATCCGCAGGGTCGGCAATCGATCTCCAACGGCTATTTTTTTCTCCCGCCCAGGCCATGGGTTCGCCCGTCGGGCGGTGGCAGGCGTAAGGGGGGGGGCAAGCACCTCCAAACGGATGCTTGCCCCTGTATTGCCGCGTCTTTCGGGGGATGTGTAGCAAGTCACTTCTAAAAATAGTCTATTAATTAATAATTATCCCCCAAGTAGATGATTTGTTCAAGATCTATGGGGTCAGTGCTTACATAGAGTGTGCCGTTGGCAAATTGAATTTCTGCGGTACCCCCGTTTCGAATGGTGGTTGCGTAGGCTTCGGCTGTGTGAGTGTTTCCGCTAGGCATGTAGGTGTAATTTGTGGCAGTTGCAAAATTGACGTCGAGCAGGTATTGATTGTTGCGCTTTATTTGTGATGTTGTTGCGCTCTCGTTGGAACTGAAAACCATATAGAGTCTAGGCTCGCTAGTACTAATAAAAGTTTTCACCCGAAATGTTTTAGCATCGTTGTTTTCTCTAGGCGCAATAGGAAAGATACCGCCAATGTTTGTTGCTCCATTACCGTTAGCAGTGTTGCAAGATATAGATAGGGGTTGGTCACTATTACAGCCACACTCAATGAATTCGCGTTCATCGTCCGCAATCGTTTCGTCCATAACCATTATGGGGTAGTTGGGGTTGGAACAGTCCAGGTGAGCCGGTCCCCGTAGTTTTTGGTTGCTGAAGATTCTTATCCCTCTGCAGGTAATATTAGGGCAACTACTATATTGTACTCCAGTGTATTGGGACAGATGAGCGTTGGCCCATTCCGGATCAAGTGTTGTATATCGCAATCCAGTGTATGGGGACAGGACAACGTTGGCCCACTCCGAGTCGTAGTTGAAGTGCGGCAGGAGGAAGGCGCATGCGTTGCGCATCCGCAAGGTCCCGTGGAAGGTGGCAAGGTCCGCAATGCCAGCATACATGGGCCATAGGGGTTTATAGCTTCCTTCATCGACATACCCGTTGTAGTCGTCCGCAATATTAGTCGGGAAGGTGGTTTCGTACTGGCCGTTATTGCCAATAGAGAACCGATTGGCGGGGTACACAAAATCGTATGCTCCGCTAGCAGAGAGGCCAGCGGTGACGGAGGCTATGGGGCTGCAAGTGTCGCTCGAGCTGGGGTAGCCAGTGGAAGCAATGGGCCGGATTGCGCAAGCGGTGCCGTTGACAAGCATCGAGTCTTCGTTCTCAAACCAAATGCCATTGTATGCGGCGTCGAAGTAATGCTTGCCTTCGCCTTGGATGTTGTCCATTCCCACGCCAAAGGTAATCTTGTCGCCTTGGATGGAGTAGCCGTTTTCGCTTGTGCTTTCTTCTTTGTTGCAGGCTGCTAGGAGCATTGCGCTGGCAGCCAAGAGGATAAATGTTTTTTTCATGTTGGTTGTTCTCCTTGAAGGGTTGGAAACTGATAATTGAAGGGGTTAGAAACTGACAATGGTACCCCCCGTTGGTGATGGCTTCGGTGGCAAAATTGCTGATGCCAAAGCCGTTCTCAACGGCTACAGTTTTGACTTTTGTGTCAGGAGCCAAATAAACCTGCTTCTGGTTTTGTTCCATTTTGTTGTTGTGCGTTTTTAATTAGGGCCCCTGTTTGCTCTTTTGCCGGCGCTTGCCGCGGGCGGGACCTATTCCCCCGTGCGCCGGTTGTGTTGTGTCTCGTTCGACGCTGCAAAGTTACAAACTTTTTTTGTATGCACCAAATACTTGTTCAAATAATTTCACTTTTAACTTTTCTGCGGGGGGGGTAAAACTTTGGTTCGGCAAGCGTTGGCGTATCACGCATGATGCATTGTTTCTCTCTCAAATCTGCATGCTCCGGCAGGGGTCGGTGGGGCAAAAGGTTGGGGGCTGCTCGTATTTTTCTCTTTTCTACTATTATCTTGGCGTTGTGGCTAACTAGGCTGCGTAAAATTGTTGCCATAATCATTGGCTTTTCTGCTGTATTGGTGCTGTAGCTACCTAGTTACCTCCACCCGCCCTCGGGGTAGCAAGGACAAAAAAAGAGGGCCACCTAATGGCAGCCACTCTAAAACTACGATTTTTTGCAGAATGTCCCCCGCAGCATCAGCCGGGGGGAAGGGAGATTACTTGTTCTCGAAATAACGCTTCAAGAGTCCTTCGAGGGCTTTGCCGTGGCGGGCTTCGTCGCGGGCCATTTCGTGGACGGTGTCGTGAATGGCATCGAGGTCCAGAGCCTTGGCTCGTTTGGCTAGGTCGGTCTTGCCGGCAGTGGCACCATACTCGGCTTCAACGCGCATCTTGAGGTTTTGGGCGGTGCTGTCGGTGAGCACTTCGCCTAGCAACTCGGCAAACTTGGCAGCATGCTCGGCCTCCTCGTAGGCGGCTTTCTCCCAGTAAAGCCCAATCTCGGGGTATCCCTCGCGGTGGGACACACGCGCCATGGCCAGGTACATACCTACCTCTTTGCATTCCCCTTCGAAGTTCATGCGGAGGTCGGCTTTGATGTCCTCGGGCGCATCCTTGGCAATACCAACGATGTGCTCGGCAGCCCAGGACTGGAGGTCTTCCTTCATTTCCTGCATTTGCTTGCCGCAGATAGGACATTTTTCGGGCATTTCGTCGCCTTCGTAAACATAGCCGCAAACGGGGCAAATAAACTTTTTGCTCATAATAGCTTTTGGTATTTTATGGGTTAAAAATCAACTGAAAAACGCTGCTTCCACGCTTTTATTGTGTGGCGCAGGAAAAAAATACGTGTGGCGCAGAAAAAAAATACGAGCCCATGGAATAAAACCCCTCTCCACCGCTCTACCCAAGGATTTAGCAAGGGCTGGGGGCAGAGCCGCAAGCACCATCCGCAATCGAACCCTGGTTGAATTGCAGCCCAAGCCGAGCTGTAACCAGTGGGTGGATGCTCCGAGGGTTCGCCGTAGGGTCACTCTATTGTTTACCTTTTATTTAGCTTTCTTTTACTCTTTATTTACTCTTTGTTTACCTAACCTAAACAAAAGGTAAAAGAAAAGTAAAAGAAAGCTAAATAAAAGGTAAACAATAAAGCGAAGTTACAGCGACCCTTCCCATACCCTTCCCTTGCCTTTACCATACCCTTCCCTTAACCTTCTCTCACCCTTCCGTTGCCTTACCCACAGCCGTCGCCTAGTCCTTTTGCTGCAGTATGTTGCTGTGGCGCAAGGCAATAAAGTTGTTTAGGGGGCTGAGGTGAGGTGTCGGGTCCGTTTCGCGATGGGATTCTGCCAAAGCCTCGGCTACCGTAAGTAGGGCCAAGAGGTGAGGCTTGGGCTGTGCCCTTGGAGTTTGGCCTATTGCTAGGACGGGTGCTAGGGCGGGGAAGGGAGTGAAAGGTAGGGAAAAACAGGAGAGAAATGTGTGGGAGAGTGCATCCTAGCGGAGGCCTAGGCTAGGCGTGCTGACAAGCGCAAAAATGGCAGTGTGGCAACTTGCAGCGTGGCAGCGTTGTTTTTTTTCTCTGCATGTTGTTTTTTTTTTGTACTTTTGCAACGTAGAAAAGTGTAGTAGTCAACGGACTTTACACAAATACAGGATTGGTGCATATGACATTTCGCAAAATTATCTCTTGGTGCCTATTACCGTTTACAATGTGGTATGCTATAGGCGTTTGGGTTCGTAATCTTATGTTCAACACCGGCCTTAAACGCCAGGAGTCGGTCCCAGTGACAACCATTGGGGTGGGCAACATCTGCGTAGGTGGAGCCGGCAAGACCCCCCATGTGGAGTACCTGTTGCGGCTGCTAGCAGGCCAATGCGGCACAGCCATGCTTAGCCGCGGCTACCATCGCAAGTCGCGCGGTTATGTGGAGGACGACGGGAAGCATAGCGTAGAGCAGTTGGGCGATGAACCTGCCATGATTGCGCGCAATTTCCCCAGCGTTACAGTGGCTGTGTGTGAGAAACGCCTAGATGGAGTGCAAAACCTGCTCAAACGGGAGGATCCGCCTCAGTTGGTGGTTCTCGACGACTCCTACCAGCACCGCTACATCAAACCTACCATCAACATTCTCCTAACCGAATACGGCAAGCCCTATTTCAAGGACCGTATCCTCCCATTTGGCAACCTTCGCGAACCCCGGCGAGCCCATTTCCGCGCCAATATTGTTGTGGTGACCAAGGCACCCGAGGACCTCAACCCCATTGAGCGCCACAACATTGTTGCGCAACTTAGGTTGGAGCCCTACCAAAAGGTCTTTTTCAGTAGCATCCACTACAAGGAGCCCTTGCCCTTGATGGGGGGCAATCCGCTGCCACTGGGAACTGTAGATGGGGCCTTGGTGTTGGCTGGCATTTCCAATCCCGAGCCGTTGTTGCAGTATGTTGGGGGGCTGACCCAGGTTGCCTTGCTCAAATATCCCGACCATCACCGCTACACGGTGTCGGATCTCAAGCATATCCGAAAGACCTTTGATCTACAAGTCAAGGGGGACCGCCGAATCATCCTCACCACCGAGAAGGATGCGGTGCGCTTGCGTGGGCTGGCGGAGAAGGAAGCCATGGCGGGTCTGCCAATCTATTACTTGCCCATCGAAGTCCGCTTCCACCCCAATAAGGAGTACGACTTTGATGAGACAGTGCAGAAGATTGTCCACGACAATAACCTATTTCAGGATAAGATGAGGACAACCCCTCTGATGAAAAAAGACAAGTATGAAAGTAGAGATTTGTTCTAATTCGCGCCGCTCCGCCGAGCACGCCAAGGCTGGCGGGGCTTGCCGCATTGAGTTGTGCAGCCGGTTGGAGGTGGGCGGAACCACTCCCAAGGCCGAGGACATAGTCTATTGTGTGCAGCAGCTGCAGTTGCGCACCCATGTGCTAGTAAGGCCTCGTGCTGGAAATTTCACTTATAGCGATGCCGAGTTTGCCTTGATTTGCGAGGAGGTGGAGATGTGCAAACGCTCGGGTGCCTACGCTGTTGTGGTGGGTTTCCTTACGCCTAATGGTTGCATCGACATAGCTCGGACGCGCCATATAGTAGAGTTGGCTGTCCCCATGGAAGTGACCTTCCACCGCGCTTTTGACGAGGTGTCAGAGGACCCTTTGGTGGCATTGGAGAAGGTGATAGGCTGCGGATGCCACCGCGTTCTCACTTCGGGTTGCAAACCCTCTGCCGAGGAGGGTGTGGAGACCTTGCGCCAACTGGTGCAGCAGACCTCTGGCCGCATTACCGTCATGGCGGGGGCGGGGGTTACGCCACAGAATGCTGCCCGCATCGTTCGCCAGAGCGGCGTTGCCGAAATCCACGGCTCCTGCAAGCATGTGCTTGCCGACGGCACTGTTGAGACCGACCCCGCTACGGTGCGCGAACTGCTGAAAGTTTTAAACGACTGCTAACCGCTTTTTTTATGAAGATACTTGCAACAAGCGACTGGCATTTGGGCAATCTGTTTCACGGCAATGAGCGGTTGCCCGAGCACAGGCATTTCCTCTGTTGGCTTCTGCAACGGGTAGAGGCGCAGCAACCCGATGCGCTGCTTGTGGCAGGCGACATATTCGACAACGGCAATCCATCGGCAGCGGCACAGGCGGCCTATTATGAGTTTTTGGCCAAGGCAATGCAGGCATGCGGGCATATGCGGATTGTTGTTACTGCCGGCAACCACGACTCTGCCAACAGGCTGGAAGCGCCTCGCGCCGTCCTGTCGTACCACCAGGTGGAGGTGCGCGGCAATGTGCACAGGCAGTGGGTGCAGCGGGAGGACGAGGGCGCTTGGGAGGTGAACTACGACGACTTGATGATTCCCCTTACGGGGCAGGACGGCAGAGAAATAGTGGTGCTGGCCGTGCCGTATCTTAGGAGCGATGTGCTGCAGGATGCCAACTACTTGCAGGGGGTAAACAACTTCCTTAGAACGCTCACCGCTAGGGCAAGGGAGAGGTATCCACAAACCCGCCTTGTGATGATGGCGCACATGTATGCCAAAGGCGCCGACATCGCTACCAAGGATGCCAGCGAACGGATTGTAATTGGGGGGCAAGAGGAGGTGAACCTAGAGGGATGGACCGAGCACCCCGACTACCTCACCTGCGGCCACATCCACAAGCGACAACATATCTGGAACACGGACTGGGCACGCTACACGGGCAGTGTGCTTCCTATGTCGTTTGCCGAGGTGGACTACCGTCACGGAGTGGACTTGATTAACATTGAGGATGCAATAAGTGTGGAATTTCTTGAATACACCCCGCAGCACAAACTCTGCATCCTGACATATGACGACGGGGACTTGACATTTAATAAAATCAAAAAGCGCATAAACGAAGCTCTTGATGACCGCATCGATGGCAAACTCGACGACAATTTTGTTTACCTCACTGTCAATGTGCGCCAAGAAAGGGTAAACAACGATCAGGTCAAGGAGTTGGAGGAGTTTTTGGGTACGAAGAATGCCGTGCTGTGCAAGATACAGAAGATTATCCCCACGCTTGACGTGACTACCCTTGTTGGCGAAAAGAAGATACATAGCGTGGACGACATCCTCAACCGCGACCCGCTGGACACAATCAAGGAGGTCTTCCTCATTCAGCACGGAATGCAGATGAGCGAGCATCAAGAGCAGATACTAAGCGACTTGTTGGAATCCATCAAGACCGAGAATGAATAAAAGCGTATGAAATTCATCAAACTTGAGATACTTAACCTCGCCTCGCTCGACCGCCAGGACGGCGAAACAATTAACTTTGAAGAAGGCGCCCTGGGCAACAGCACCATATTCAGCATTGTAGGGCCAACAGGGAGCGGGAAGTCTACCCTGCTCGACGCCATCTGTCTGGCTCTCTACAACCGTGCCCCGCGCTACCCGAGAAAGAAGGGCGACCGCAACCAATACATAGAGGTATACGGCACAGATCAGGAGAGCGAAAAGGGCCGTCTTGCACCTACCGATGCACGCAACATTCTCACCCGAGGCAAGAAGGTCGGCTACAGCAAACTGACCTTTCGCGCCAATAACGGCAATGTATATAGGGCGGAGTGGCATGTAAAGATTCTGGTTAAAAGATACGAGAATGCGGAAACTTGCCTCTACAGACTTAGCTGGAAAGAGGGTCGACTCGTGGAGGAAGAGGCTGATTGGGACAGTTTGCCCCAGATTGTTGGCCTCGACTATGAGCAATTCCTGCGCACTGTGCTTATTGCACAGGGCTCCTTTGCCAACTTCCTCACGGCAAAGGAAGAGGAACGGTATCAGCTCCTTGAGAAACTCGTAGGTTGCGAAGAGCTCTACAAGGGCATTGCTGCCAGAATAAAGCAGCGCAGAGACGAGGCCACCGAGGCCTACAAACAGATTTCCGCCGAAGTGAGCGCCTACGGGAAGGACATCCTGCCCGAGGAAGAGCTTGCTGCCTTGGGCGGGAAGATAGCAGAACTGGAAGCTGCGGAGAAGAAAGCGAAAGAGGAAATGGCAAAGGTTGGCGAGGCACTGAGGTGGTATGATGATGAGGAGAAGCTGACGGCAAACATTGCCAAATATCAGCACGACTTTGATGTGGTTAGGCTGCGGTTGGACGGGATGAAGCCGGAGTGGGATCGGCTACGGCTGCACGACTCTACGCTTGAGGCGGTCGACCTGTACAAGGACATCAAGACCTGCGAGAGAAATATCACCGTACGGGCCACTGAACTGCAGAAATTGGAGGAAGATGCGGTCAAGAGCGAGCAGGCTATAAAGGCGGAACAGCAGAACCTAGCGACACTGCAAGAATTGGCTACGAAAGCCGCTGCCGAATTGGAGCAGCAGAAACCCCACATCAACAAGGCACGCGAGATAAAGACGCAACTGCAGGAGGTAGCAAAGATTGCCAAGGAAAAGACTGAGTCCAAGGAAGTTGCCGACAAGGCCTGGAAGCAAGCCAAAAAGGCTGTAGAGAAGAACACAGAGGATATCAAAAAGGCAGTAGAGCAGTTGAATAAGGCCGTGAGCGAGCAGGAGTCGCTCATTGCCCAAATCAATGCAGAATTCCAACGTTGGCAGAAGAAAGTGACGGAATCGACTGACCTTTATGATACAGAAAGCAAAAAACTGGAGGACAATGACATCACCCGCCTTCAGGAGGCAAAATCGGCTGCAGAGAAGAAAAAGGACGCTTTGGCCAATGGCATCCGCATACAGACTAGCCTCAAGGAAAAGTTGGCAGACAAGAAGGAGTCCGGCGAGAGACAAAAGCAGTTGGCTGAGCGCAACCGAGGGATAGACGAACTCCTTAAGACGTTCCATCTTGAAGAACTCAAGGCCGAGCTCGCCCAACTTACTGCTGCCTATACATTGATGACGAGCGAGAACTGGCAACTACATCGCGCTCACCTCCATCAAGGGCAGCCTTGTCCGCTCTGCGGCTCCACTGCACACCCCTATCATTCAGAGGAATATGTGCAGTCGGTTGTTAGCGGTCAAAAATCTGTCATCGACAAAAAGCAGCGCCTACTTGAAGGAAAGACCGCCGAGCAGACAAAACTTCTGCAGGAGCAGAGCAAGAATGAGGGCACCCTGAAATCATTGGAGAAATCGCAGGCGTTACTTGCAAAGGAAATCGAAAAGTTGGGCGAGGAGTGGGCCCTTCTGAAGGGATGTTACCCAGACTGGCAGGAAGATGCCGACAGGCTTCGTACGCTCCAGAGAGACAACAACAAGGAAATAGAGGACGCCACGAAGGAACTGACGGCCTACAACACCCTAGTAAAGAAGGTGGAGGAACTCCGCAAGGCCAAGGAAAAAGCAGAGAAAGAACTAGCGAACCATAAGGAGACTTCCCTTCAGTTGAAAGAAAATGCGGAACAAAAAAAGACAAAATCCACCACTCTACTGGCTACCGAAAAAGCGAAGACAGAGAACCTAGTGCTGCAGGAACAAGAGAAAGAATCCCTTTTGAAGGCTGCCACGGATGTGCTTTGTGCTATCAACCAGGAACGGCTCGACAAGCAGAAAGCATTGGAAGCCGAAATTGGCGACAAAGACCCCGAAGAGCTCGAGCAGCAGTTGACTCAAACCAAAGAGGCTGCTACCGAGAAAGCAAAATCCAAGAACGAGGAGATCCTCAAGAAGCAAGGCGACCTGCAGGGCCTCCGAGGTAAGATAGAAACCACCCGACAAGCAAAGCAGAGTGAAGAGGCATTGCAAAAGGAGAAAATCCGAGCACTTGACAGTTGGCTTGCTTTGTACAACAAGGAGGAGCATGAGCAGGAACTGACAGTTGATAATATTTCCGCACTCTATTTTGCAACAGATGATTGGGAGACTTTCCGCTCCAAGCAGAAAGTCTGCAGAGACGAGTTCACTTCGGCCCGAACGACCCTACAGAATGAAATGAAAGCCCTCGAGCAACATCAGCTTAGGAAGCCCGAAGCGGACCGGGGAATGCTCTCGCAAAGAAAGAAAGAGTTGGAAAGCCTCCCGCACGATGAGCTTATTGAAGCCAAGACACGCCTGAATAGGCACAACAGTGCTAGAGAACTGATGGGCAATAGGTTTGAGCAGATGGCGGCAGCCGACATGCAAAGGAAGGAATGGGAAGAGATTTTTGACGCCATAGGAGGCAGCGACGGCCGGCTACTGCGCAAGATAGCGCAGTGTTATACGCTCCGCTTCCTAATAGAGCATGCCAATGCAGAGATACGGAAGTTCAACACCCGCTACGAACTGCAACAGGTAAAGAACTCGCTTGGGATACGCGTTATTGACCACGACCGTGCCGATGACGTGCGGGACACTACCTCGCTCTCGGGCGGGGAGACTTTCATTGTCAGTCTTGGTTTGGCATTGGGGCTGTCGGCCTTGTCGTCGCGCAACATCTCGTTTGAGAATCTGTTCATCGACGAGGGTTTCGGCACCCTCGACCCCGACACGCTTGCTACCGTCATCGATTCGCTTGCCATGCTCCAGTCGTCGCAAGGGAAGAAGGTGGGTGTCATAAGCCATACCGACACAATGTCGGAGCGCATTACCACACAAATCCGCATCATTAAGAATGGCTCTGGCAGCAGCCATGTGGAGATTTATCCGTAGCAGAAAAGGCGTATGGCGCAACGAGGCGTTAAATACATCAAAAATACATAATATTACATGGATTCGAACTTATGAAACAAACCATTTTCAAACTTTTGACGGCCATGGTTGCGATTTTGGCATTTGCGGCATGTAGTCGTGACCCCCATTTTATCACCGACCGCCGGTATCGCAATCAGGTGCATGACGATTTCCTCCAGCGCCGGCAGTTGGCGCAAGGCAGGGCGGAAGCTCTCTTTGGAGGTATGGACACTCTTTGCAATCGAGAACGTGAGGCATTGGAATTTCTTTATGCTTATATGCCCTATAGCGATTTGGCCGACTATGACGGCAAATTCTACCTCGATCAGGTGCGCACTGCTTTTGCTGCCCGCGACACCTTCAGCTGGGGAAAGGATGTGCCGGAGGATGTCTTTAGGCACTTTGTGCTCGTTTACCGCGTTAATAATGAGAATCTTGATACTGCGCGCCAATACATGTTCCACCAGCTAAAGGAACGCGTCAAGGGCCTCTCTATGGACGAGGCTGCATTGGAGGTCAATCATTGGTGCCACGAGCATGTGGCCTACCGCGCTGCCGATGCACGCACGTCGGCTCCCCTTGCCACATTGCGCACCTCGTTGGGCCGCTGCGGTGAGGAGAGTACATTCGCAGTGACGGCACTGCGGTCGGTGGGCATCCCTGCCCGTCAGTGCTACACCCCCCGATGGGCACATTGTGACGATAACCACGCTTGGGTGGAAGTGTGGGTGAACGGCGAGTGGAAATTTTTGGGGGCCTGCGAGCCAGACCCCGAACTTGATATGGGTTGGTTTGCTGTCCCTAGTACCCGTTGCCTGATGGTGCATAGCAAGGCCTTCGGTCGCTACCATGGCGATGAGGAGGTAGTGAAGGAAACATCCCTCTACAGTGAGCTTAACCTACTCAGTCACTATGCCCCAACTAGGCACATTACCGTCACTGTCCTTTCTCAAGATAATCAGCCTGTGCAGGGTGCCAATGTAAAATTCAAGATGTACAACTATGCCGAGTATTACACGTTGGCCAATTACAAGACCGATGCCAACGGTCAGGCCAGTCTCACCACTGGCTTGGGCGACATTTTGGTGTGGGCTACCGATGGCAAATGCTACAACTATGCCAAAATGGATGTTCGCAAACAGGATCGGTTGACCATTTACCTCAGCCGAGATGGCACTGTGGAGTATACCGAAAATCTGGAAATTGTGCCACCTGAGGCTGGCGAGGTTCGGGTGACTCCTACGGAAGAGGCTACTGCAGCCAATGCCAAACGGATAGCCTATGAGGACTCGTTGCGGGCTGCATATACTGCCACTTTCCCCACAAGAGAAAACTACCAGAGTTATCTGCCCAAAGATTGGGCTCGCAATACCTCGGTTTTCTCGAATGACCAAGTGTGGGAAATCGTCCAAAAGTCGGAGGGCAATTATGCCGAGATTTATAAGTTCCTTGCGCGTTGGGCGGAGCAGGGAGGCACACCGGAACATTTGTATGACTATCTCAAGACCTATTCCGACAAGGATTTGCGTGATATTACAGCCGAAGTACTCGAATCCCATATCACGGATTTCGCCCCTACCGGCACTACCTCAGGTGCTAATCTTGGCAAAACTTACCCGTATGATGTTTACAAAAAGGGTATCCTTCCTGCTCGCATCAGCAATGAGTTGGTGCGCCCCTACCGTAGCGAACTGGCTTCCTTTAAGGGAATGACATCCGATGCCATACGTAGGTGGACGCTGGACAGCGTAGCGGTTGACGACACTGGCAATTACTACAATTGTCCCGTTTCTCCGGTAGGGGTTTATCGGTTGCGTCATGCCGATGCACACAGCCGTGATATTTTCTTTGTGGCGGCCTGCCGTGCTGCTGGCATCCCTACTTATCTCGACAATGCCACCAACACCATTTATCAGTGGAGCAAAGACAAGTGGAATATTGTCTCGCTGGATACAGGCAGGAAGGCTGCGATCAATTCGGCCAGGCTGACACTCACCTACAATGGCAAGGAACCTAAGGTACCGATCTATTATCCTCATTTTACTGTCCAAAAATTCAAGGATGGCGATTTCGTCACTTACGATTTTGAAGGCGATCCCCGAATGGAGCATTTCCCCGCCACTATTGAGCTTGAACCAGGCTATTATTGCCTTAGTACGGGCAATCGTTATCCCGAAGGTGATGTGCTTAGCCGCTTGGAGTTCTTTACGGTTGATAGTGGTCAGCATGTTACCAAGGAGATTGTCATACGGCCCTTGACAGAACGCCAGCAAGGTGATGGCATCAGAATTTCAAATCGGTTGACCATTACCGAAGGCGTGACCATTGAAGACTACGCCAACGAGACAGGTATGATTCTCGCCTTTATGGGCAATCACCGGGAACCCGCCAAACATCTGGTGAAGGAGATGCTGGAACACAAGCAAGAGTTCAAGCGCTGGAATGGCATGACTTATCTTACTACTACCGAGCCGGGCAACCGTGATTTGCAGCAGTTGGAGAATGTGGACATTGTTCCCATGCCGACTGGCGGCAAGTGCCAGCTGGAAGTGGCTGTGGCCAATGCTCTAGGGTTGGACAAGTACGAATACCCTCTTGTTGCTTTTGTAGACAAGGGTGGCAATATCCTCTTCCATAGTACCGGCTATAGGATCGGTCTGGCAGAACTATTGCTGAAGTATTGCAAATAGTGGCAGTCGGAACCCTCCAATTGTTCTTGTGTTGGAAGATAAGTTGGAGGTAGAAATGAAACTTTCGGTGCAATAGAGACTGAGCGGCAACTTTGCGTTGTGGTAAACAATGCCAAGTTGCCGCTTGCTTTGTGCCCGCCCAAATAGGGGCGGGCATGTTGTAATGATGGGTAGTTAGGTTGAATAGGGGCCGGACTATGTGGACCATTGGTAGCTGTCCGCCTCCGAGCGGGCAGTCCGCATCTTTGTTGCAGAGAACACTCGGCACTCAAACGGACTTGATATTTACTTTTCGTGCAACACCTCAATCACGCCCGTATGTTGCGTGTGGATGTTGATGCCATGGGCTCTGAAATAATAAAAGTAAGTGCCCGAAGGCATACGGTCCGCAGAGGGGTCCCACCAATCGGCCTCACTAGAGATGTTGGTTTTGTGGTAGACGCGGCGCCCCGTCCGGTCGTAGATGGAAAGCGTGTTGTATTTGAAACAATTGTTCTCGAGCAGACCAATAATAATGAATTTGTCGTTGGTGCCGTCGCCATTAGGTGTAACAATATTGGGATAGGTGAGGGTGGTGTCGCAGTGGTCGCCGTTCCAATAGATGTATAGGTTGTAGTGGATAATGCTGTCGCACCCTTGCTCGTTGTTGGTAGTGATGGTGTAGTTGCTAACGGTATCCTCAAAGGGAATGCCCATGAAGGTCCAAGGCAACTGCAGGTCGATAATGGTGTCGAAAATGGTGCTGTCGGAGTTTTCCATGACATGGAGAACAAGTGTAATGACACTATCTTGCCCCATGCTACCGATGTAATGGAAGTCACATGTGGTGTCGCTATAAATATTTATGGTGTCGTACGTTAAGGGCATCTCTCCTGGGCAGGAGTAATAAATGACAGTATCATGGCTGTTAAGCCCAACTCTTAGGTGGTAATGGTGGATGCTGTCGCAGACACCAGCAGGGCTATTGCGATAAATGACGGTGTCGGCATCGCCCGTGAAGGCTAGCCCAAAGCGTTGCCAGGGAAGTTGGCTTTCGGTGATGGTGTCGTAGATGGTATCCGCGAGAGGAGCATAGACGGTGATGAGGATGGTGTCGCGGAATGAACGGACACAACTGCTATTGCTGTAGCCTTCAACAATGTATTGTCCGCTCAAGGTGCTATCGGCTGAGGGAATTTGGTAAGGCAATGTGGTGGTCAGCGTTCCGTTGGGCCCGTACACTACCAAGCTGTCGATATTATTTTGGTTGCATTGGAAGACAATACTGCCACCGGTACAATACTCCGTCTTCATGTCGAAGCTGATGTAAGTGTATGGTGCATAGTCTGTAAGGCAGGTATATGATGTGCCGCGGAGGCTGTCGGATTCAACGACATAAAGCACAAAAGTGCCACTGTCGCAAGTGACGGTCATCACCGAGTCGGTCGGGAGGTACTGGTCTACCTGCACTGCGCACCACGCAAGGGATGCGCAGTCTGGCACCGGTTGGAAGCGGTCGCGAGTGAAGACGGAGGAGTTGCCATTGAAACGAAGCCCATCAATATAGCTGCTGTCGATTAAGATGTTGACAAAGAGGTTAAGACTGTCGGAATGCAGGTACGACACTTGACGGGAACCCGAACAGTCCAGCTGTGGCAGGATGGTATAGCCCATTTGATTTCGAAAAATCTGGTGACCGACTCCCAAACGGCCATTCCCACGGAGGTAGTGGATACTGCTGTTGGAGCTGTCGGTAAAGTATTCGGGCGAAACATTCGAGTCGGTGCGGTAGCAACCGATTTGCTCGTTTGGAAAATCAAGGGAAATTGTGGCGTACTTGCTCCCCCAATAAGCATTGGGGACCAATTGTTCACCGACAAGGTTGTAGGTGGGCGGAACTGTGCTGGACATGAATTGGTCGGCGGTGATGTTGACAGCAACAGGCTTTGTGGAACGGATTTGCGTGCCCCAAAGATTGTAGTTGAAATGTTTGGCGCGCAAAGCATAGCTTTGGCCGCGATTAAGGCTGATTTGAAACGTACTGTCCTCGACAATGCCTCCTTCCAAGACTTCTTCAACAATGGTATCCACAGGTTGCCAACGTGTGCCGTCCCATTGATATTCCCAAACATGGGGGGCTGTGATGGTGACAAGTGTGCTGTCCTCGGTAGCAATCATTTCGAGACTCATCCCAATGTCGCGTTCAGAGGTGTTTACGCCACGCTCAGTTACGGGTGAAATGACCGAAAACTCGGTGCCGAGAGCGTTCCGACCCTTTAGTGTATATGTTTGGCGGTTGTTGGATGTGCTTTGATAGTAACAGGTTATGGGGGCGGTGGATGAAATTCGAAAGCCGCGGTTCAAAACGGTGTTGGTAGGCGCGGTTTCTATCAAATCCATTATTGTGGAGAGGTCGTAGGTGGCCAAACCGTGTGACCCTATGCTGAAGGAGGCCGCGGGAAAGGAAGGGTTGGCAGGCTGTTGCACGCTGACGGTAGCGGAACGGTCATAGGTATGGAAGACCAAGCGAGCGGACTTTTCGCCAAAACTATTGGACAGGTCCGGTGGGGCAAACCAAAAAACCGTATCGGTCTGTGCCATGCAGTGACAAGGCAAGAACAGTATGATTATGAGGAGTATACGCTTCATTGCTAACCTAAGAGAAAACTAACTATAAAAAGCAAAGATACAACTTTTTTTCTAATTCGTTTGTTTTTGATTTATTGCTGTCCGGTAAAACTTTTCGGCTGACCAAAATTAGGGCTGACACT
>CAZAAK010000042.1:0-21296 GCA_964483145.1 uncultured Bacteroidaceae bacterium | reverse complement strand
ATTTTTCTTTCTGCAACCTATGCGGTTGTCTAAAATTCCGGGAGTATTATATAAAGATGTTCAAGATTTTTTCAAGCGTTTGCGTGTACGTTGGGAGCGTCAAGGTTATAACGTAGATTGTCGTTATTTGGTCTCTGGTGAATATGGCTCCAGGTTTGGCCGCCCACATTATCACGTAATACTTTGGAATAATCCGTTGCAGGCTTCAACGGATAGGCCTGATTTATATAATCAACTTAGGCAAGATATATTTGATGCTTGGAATAAATGTGATATTCGTGCTTTTGATTTTGGTCAATGTGTTGGAGGTGCTGCCAACTATGCCACTAAATATGTTTGCAAGCCTTATACCCTTCGCAAAGGTCAATGGATTAAACCTTTTGTTCATGCCAGTTGTGGTCATGGTGGTCTTGGCTCTAGATATATAGATAAACACAAAAGTTATTATATAGATAATCCAGGTATCAATTATATTGAGTATCTAAATAATAATGGTGTATATTCTTTTATGTATATGTCAAAATCTATTAGCCGTCGTATTTTTCCTTCACCGCTTGCTTTGGTTCCTCCAGTGGTGAAAATACGTTATAAAGAAATATGTAATATAATTAGTCAGTTGGTGTATTTTCATGAATTGTCTTCATCTGAGGCCATAGATTTATGTGATGAATTAATACCCTACCCTGGTATAATGCGTTCAAGATACTCTGGTTTTGAATTCCCAGATTCATTTAAAGGTTGTCCGACCTTGCATAAATTCATGGTGCAGCGCTTGTATAAACTTTTTCGTGCTTATTTAGATGATTTTGAGGTTAAACATGTTGATAAACAATATATTGCACAATACAATTTACATATGGATAATTACCTAGATAGACAGTTACCAACTGCTGATAAAATTCGAAAGATCAGCGAAAAATATCAAGTTACTAAAACAAAAGAAGTGTTTTAAAATTATTCAATATCAACATGTTATGATTTATTTCAAATAAAAATGTTGTTTATTGAATTATTTTACATATCTTTGCACCCGTGAAGAAGGTTATTTATATAATACGTATTGACGACAAATTTAGTCGTACTTGCATGCGCATTGCGTTTGGTCTTATACTTATAGCTGTGTTTACATTTGTAGTTCATTTTGTATATAGTCAGCCTAAAATCATTCAATTAAAACAGTATACTAGTGAAGTAATTGATATTGTTACGGATATGTACCGTAATACGCCAAATGAAGTATTTTAAATAACGTAAATACAAAGATGACCGTATTAGGTATTTCAATAGCCAAATTCATGGTGCTACGCTTATATCGGCTCTTTCAGGAATATCTTGATGGCTTTGAGGTTAAATATATTGATAATCAGTATATTACACCATATAATTTACATATAGATAATTACCTGGACAGACAATTGCCAACTGCTGATAAAATTCGAAAGATCAGCGAAAAATATCAAGTTACTAGAACAAGAGAAATGTTTTAAATTATTCAATATCAATATATTATGATTTATTTCCAATAAAAATGTTGATAATTGAATTATTTTATATATCTTTGCGCACGTGAAAAAGGTTATCCATATTATACGTATTGACGACAAATTTAGCCGTACTTGCATGCGCATTGCGTTTGGTCTTATACTTATTGCTGTGTTTACATTTGTAGTCCAGTTTGTATTTAGTCAGATTAAACTCATTCAAGCTAAGCAATATACTAGTGAAATAATTGATAATTATATGGATATGTACCGTATTATGCAAAATGAAGTACTGTTTGATGAAATATCTGATTAACCTACCGCAAATACAAAGATAACTGTATTAGGTATTCAATAACCAAATTGCTTATCTTGGCTCCTTAAGGTCAAGTAATAATTTCGGCAAGTGCTGAAATTTAAGCTTAAGGTTAAGTAACAAAGTGGTGAGTGCTCAATTGAGGCAACAATGTGGCAAAAAATCAAAAGAGAAAACACCGAAATATAAAAATATACGGATATTTTCTCTTTGATTGGGGATATTGCAACAAGGTATTGGTATCCAACGAGGCGTTTCACATAGGCTTAATTGCTCTTTTTATTATGGCTGATAAAAAAGGCCGTTGCAGCATTGCAACAGCCTTTTGTGTGTTTCCGGAACGCTTATTACTGAGCTGAAGTGCTAGTAAGATTGTCAATTTTGGCATTTATGGGTTTTAATTCGTCGTACATCTCCAAACGGGCATAGACTGTCTTCAACGCATTCAAGCAGCTGTAGAGATTTGTGCGGTTGTGGCTCTGTTCCTCAGCATTCATACTCTCAATAAAGGAGATTGCATCTTTGAAATAAGGAATGGACTGGCGGAAAAATTCCTTACTTTCGTTGTTATATTTGTCGTACAAGCCAGTTTCGTCATCGGGGGGAACATTGTTGGCTGCATCTAACTTGTCAACAGCGCGGTTGTAAAGCATCTTGCCTAAGCCGAAGTTGGCTAAGAACTGATTGGGCAATGTCTTTAGAGATTCTTTGTATCGGGCTTCCGCATTGGCAAAGTCCTCTACATTTTCGTAGGTGGCACCAGCAGCGGCAAGCAGATTGGCGTGCAGTTCGGGTTTATCAACGGTCTTTTCTAGGGCTTTTTGGATTTCAGCATTGCCTTGTTCCATGTTGCCTTTCATCATATAGGCTTCAGCCATCATCATGTTGGCATTGTAGTCCTCTGGGCAGAACTTAACATAATTCTGGGCTAGTTTAATCGCCTCGCTGGTGTCAGCAGATGTTTTGTATAGCTTGAACAATGTGGCGTAAACCAAGTTCTCTTTGGTCCGGGTGCGTACAAGCGGTTTAAAGTATTTCTTTACTGCATCATTGTTTTTGGCATTCATTGCAGCCTTGCCAGCTAGCATGTAAGATTCGTTGGCATATTCTCTCTTGGCACTTGCCATGAACATCTTTATGGATTCTTCGCACAGGCTCATGCATTCATCCCAGTTTTGTGCGTTAAAGGAATTGATTGCCTTTTTGTAGTACTCGTTGCCTACAAAGCTAAGGATGGTATTGTTGCCCTCGGCATACTCCTTGTCCGTATCCAAATCTTTGCAACGGAGTGCTGCATCTTTGCATTTGGTCAGCCAATCGGGGTCCAAATTTTTGTATTTGGAACGGGCTTTGTCTTGTTCGCCACCGATTTGACTGTAAATCAATGCTGCATAATACCATGTCTTGGCATCATCTTTGGTCTGCTCGTGTTCGCAAGCAGGATCAATAAGTTTTTTTGCCTTGTCAAGGTAGCCTCTGTTTTGGGCCTCGCGGGCACTCGAAACATTCAGCGACTGTGCGCTTACCGAATAACCGACGACTGCAAGAGCCATCATTAAAACGATCTTTTTCATTTTGTCGAGTTTAGTGTTTTGATTTTGGTTTCTATTTTTGTATTTCAGAATGTTAAATTATTGCATTCCCCTACCCTTTTACTTTTCTTTGGATGCGTCTACATCCTCTTTAGTGGATTGTTTGTCAGGGTTTAATGGATTTTCCGAATCTTCACTTTTTTCAGCATCGTTTTCGTTGTCTGTGGGTACTTTGGTTATCGATGCAATGTAGTCCTTGCCGCGCAGATTAATCAACTTAACGCCTTGGGTATTGCGTCCGATAACGCGCAGTTCGCTGACTTTCATCCTAATGGTGATTCCACTACGATTGATTATCATCAAGTCCTCGCCATCGTTGACGTTGGTAAGCGAAACGATGCCACCCGTCTTTTCGGTCAGTTTCATTGTGTTCACTCCTTTGCAGCCACGTTTGGTTTTATGGTATTCTTTAAGTTCTGAACGCTTACCATAGCCGTTTTCGCTGATTACCAGTATATCATCATTTTCATCGTTGGAAACCAGCATACCAATAACCTCGTCATCTTCGGGTTCTAGTTTGATACCTCTCACGCCGCTTGCACCACGACCCATTTCGCGAAACTCGTCCTCGTTGCACCGCATCAATTTCCCCTTTTTCGATGCAAGCAATATATCGCTCTTGCCATTGGTCAAGCATGCCGAAATCAACTCATCACCTTCCCTAATGCCTACTGCTATGATGCCTTTGGTGCGCGGGTGCGAATAGTTTTCCAAAAGAGTTTTCTTGACAATGCCTTTTTTGGTGCACATTACAATGGAATGCCCTTTTAGGTAATCCGCATCGCTCAAATTCTCTACATTCACATAGGCCTTTACTTTGTCATCGGGCTCTATGTTAATCATGTTTAGGATGGGACGGCCCTTGGCATTCTTTTCGCCCTCGGGCACTTCGAAGGCGCGCATCCAATAGCAACGGCCCTTCTCAGTAAAGAACAGTAGGTAGTTGTGGTTGGTGCACATAAAGATATGCTCCACAAAGTCCTCATTGCGTACCGCACTGCCTTTCGAGCCAACGCCTCCATGGGTCTGGGCGCGGTACTCGCTCAGCAACGTACGCTTTATATAACCCATGTGGGAGATGGTGATGACCACCTCGTTGTCAGGTATGGTGTCCTCGATACGGAAGTTCGAAGCCTCGTAGCTTATAGCTGTGCGGCGGTCGTCGCCATATTTTTCGCGGATTTCGTTAAGTTCGTCTTTGATAATACCCATCAGCACATTACGGTCGCCCAAGATTTCTTTGCAGCGGGCAATAAAACGCATCTTCTCGTCATACTCGTCCTGCAACTTCTGATGCTCCAGTCCTGTCAGCTGGCGCAGACGCATCTCTACAATTGCCTGAGCCTGCAACTTACTGAAATTCCATCGATCCATCAAGCTCTGCCTAGCTGCCTCAACCGTTGCTGAGAGCTTTATCATCTGAATAATCTCGTCAATGATGTCGATGGCGCGCAGAAAACCCTCCAACAGGTGAGCCCTCTTTTCTGCCTCGGCCATTTCAAATTTGGTCCGACGAGTGACTACATCCTCGCGGTGATCTACGAAATTGCGAATCAGATCTTTCAAATTTAGCAACATTGGGCGTCCGTGCACCAGTGCGATATTGTTCACCGCAAAGGAACTCTGCAGTTCACTCAGTTGGAACAACTTGTTCAGTATCACTTTGGGTACCACATCGTGGCGGAGCATATACACAACGCGGATACCGTCCTTGTCGCTCTCATCGCGGATGTCGGTGATGCCTATAATCTTGCCGTCCTTCACCAACTGGGCCTGACGTTTGATCATCTCGCTTTTGTTCACTCCATATGGGATGGTGTGGGCCACAATGATGTTTCTGCCTTTATTGTCCACATCTATGGTGGTGTCGGCACGCAGTACAATACTGCCACGGCCGGTATTGTAGGCTTCTCTTACACCGTTGTACCCATAGATGGTGCCACCACCGGGGAAGTCTGGAGCCTTTACATACTGCATCAGCTCATCCACAGTAATGTCATTGTTGTCGATATAGGCGATGCAACCGTCCAACACCTCACGCAAATTGTGCGTGGGCATATTGGTGGCCATACCCACGGCTATGCCGCTCGAACCGTTCACCAGCAGGTTGGGAACACGGGTGGGCAACACTGTTGGCTCTTCGCGTTCATTGGTGTAGGTGGGCATCATGTCCACTGTCTCTTTTTTGATGTCTGCCAAGATGTCGTTGGCCATCTGCTCCATACGGCACTCGGTGTAACGCATGGCAGCCGGGCTGTCGCCATCGATGCTACCGAAGTTTCCTTGCCCGTCCACCAACGGATAGCGCATGTTCCAGTCCTGGGCCAAACGAACCATGGCACCATACACCGACGAATCACCGTGGGGGTGGTACTGTCCCAACACCTCGCCGACTACGGTGGCGGACTTGCGATAGGATGTGTTGTAGTACATGCCCATGTCGTTCATGGCGTAGAGAATCCTACGTTGTACCGGCTTCAGTCCGTCTCGTACATCGGGCAATGCTCGCGCCACAATAACCGACATTGCATAATCAATGTAGGCCGATTTCATGGTGGATTCGATGTCTACACGCGTTATTTTTTCGTTTTCAGAAATCATCTCTTATATATATAATATTGTTTCTCAACTATAAAATGCAATATAACATCACTATAATAATTACAAAGGTACATTTTTTTTTTCACTTTGCATTATTGCAAAACGCCATTTTATCAACAATTAACAGCTTTGCATAAGAAAATCTATCCTTCAATGAGGCTTCAGTTATGTGCGAACTTTCTCATACACATCTTATTTCCCACCATTCATCCGTCTTCCCGAACTTCTCGGCGAGGGAACTGCTTTGCAAAATATTCAACAGAATCTGACCATTATGCCTCTCTTATGGCATCTTTTTTGCCGTGGCTTAAGTGCATGGAATGAATGT
Organism: uncultured Bacteroidaceae bacterium; assembly: GCA_964483145.1. Taxonomy (GTDB): domain Bacteria; phylum Bacteroidota; class Bacteroidia; order Bacteroidales; family P3; genus Colimorpha. The sequence goes on along the minus strand of CAZAAK010000042.1, from coordinate 14,978 downwards.
TTCTGGCACAAATATCCCAATCGGTGTTCCTTCCCTCTTAGATGTGTGGCACGCTTTTTGACGTAATAGCGCATTAAACATGCATCTGTTGAAAACAAACCTCTTCTGAATACATCTGTTTCGGGATTTTGTTGTATTTTTGCATTGTCAAACAATAGTTATGGAACCTAAACTAACAGAACACGCAAAACTTGCCCTGTCCAACAGTCGTGACGAGGCTATCCGTCTGAAAAACGGCGCTATTGGAGTGGAGCATCTCTTCCTTGGTATTATTCGTGAGGACGGATGTTCAGCAGTTACAATGCTGCGAGATTTGGGCGTTGACATTCCCGCCGTCAAGTCCAAGATCGAAAATACCATTGGTCAGATGGACAGCGCTCTGCGCTATACCGACGACAGTGAGATTCCCATGCTCCGTCAGTCCGAGAAGATTCTACGGCTCAGTTTCTTAGAGAGCACTCGGCTTAAATCTGCCGAACTACACACCGTGCACTTTCTCCTTGCAATTCTCCAAGAGGGCGAAAATCTTGTAGCACAATTGCTCAAACAGTATGCTGTAGACCACCAAAGGTGCATCCGATACCTCCAGCAGCATGGAGCTCTGCCACCCTCTGCAAAACCATCCGACTTTTCCTCCCCCCTGCCCGATTTCCGGGCTCAGACCAGTGAGGATAATAATGATGACCTCTATGCCGACCCCGATGATGACAATCGGTCCTCGGATGGGCAGTACCGTGCAGGTGCCGACAGGCATAAACCCGACAGTAGGACACCCGCTTTGGAGAATTTTGGTCGCGACCTCACCTTATTGGCGCGAGAGGGCAAGTTGGACCCCATAGTGGGGCGCGAAAAAGAGCTTGAGCGCATTGCTCAAATTCTCTCTCGGCGCAAAAAGAACAATCCCATTCTGATTGGGGAGCCTGGCGTTGGTAAGAGCTCCATAGCCGAAGGTCTTGCCTTACGCATTATCGAGGGTAATGTACCCCACACCCTCTACGACAAGCGCGTCATCTCCCTCGACCTTGCCTCCATTGTAGCTGGCACCAAGTACCGAGGGCAGTTCGAGGAGCGTATGAAAGCCATTCTTAATGAATTGGAAAAGAATCCGGACATAATTCTTTTTATCGACGAAATCCACACTATCGTAGGGGCTGGTAGCGCTAGCGGCTCGCTCGATGCCTCCAACATGTTCAAGCCTGCCCTTGCTCATGGTGTCCTTCAGTGCATTGGCACTACTACCCTTGACGAATATCGGCAATATATAGAAAAAGATGGTGCTCTGGAACGTCGTTTTCAAAAGGTGTTGGTCGAAGCCACCACTCCCGAAGAAACGCTTACCATCCTGCGCAACATAAAGTCCAAGTACGAAGACCACCACTTGGTCCGATATACCGATGAGGCCCTCAAGGCTTGCATCTCCCTAACCGAGCGCTATGTCAGCGACCGCGTCCTGCCCGACAAGGCCATCGATGCCCTTGATGAGGCCGGTGCCCGCGTGCGCATTTCCAACGTCAAAGTGCCCGATGATATTGTGGCCCTCGAAAGCGAGATTGCCCGTGTGGAAAATCGCAAGAAGGAAGTGCTTGCCAAGAAAAGCTACAGCGAAGCCGCTGATTACCGCGATCAGGAACGACAACTGCGTGACAAATTAGCAGAGCGCAAGCGGCAGTGGGAAACTAGCAACCGCGACAACCGCGTTCCTGTTACCGACCAAGATGTGGCCGAAGTAGTGGCTATGATGACCGGTGTCCCCGTCCAGCGTATTGCCCAAAGCGAGGGCAGTCGTCTGCTAGTTATGGAAAACGAGATTCAAGGCTCAGTGGTGGGTCAAGACCAGGCCGTTAGCCAAATATGCAAGGCTATCCGCCGCAACCGCGCCGGTCTCAAGGACCCCAACAGACCCATTGGTTCCTTTATATTTGTTGGTCCCACGGGGGTCGGCAAGACTTACCTTGCCAAGGTCCTTGCTAAATATCTATTCGAAAGCGAGGCTAATATGATTCGTATTGATATGAGCGAGTACATGGAAAAGTTTGCCGTCTCTCGTCTTATTGGAGCGCCTCCAGGATATGTGGGATACGAGGAAGGTGGCCAACTTACCGAGAAGGTCCGCCGCAAGCCCTATTCTATTGTGTTGCTCGACGAAATCGAAAAGGCCCATCCGGATGTTTTCAATGTATTACTTCAAGTTCTTGATGACGGTCAGCTCACCGATGGTCTTGGGCGCAAGGTTGACTTCAAGAACACCATCATCATTATGACATCCAACATTGGTACTCGACAGCTCAAGGAATTTGGCACTGGGGTGGGCTTTAACACCGCAGCCCGTGAGGCTGGGCGCAACCGTATGGAGCACTCCGTAATTGACAAGGAGCTGAAGAAGCATTTTGCTCCAGAATTTCTCAACCGCATCGATGATATTGTGTTCTTCAACAGCCTCAAACGCGAAGACATCCACAAGATTATCGATATCGAGCTCAAGGGCCTCTTCAACCGCGTTAAGGCTATGGGCTATGACATCAGTCTAGACGACAAGGCCCGCGATTTTATTCTTCGAAAAGGCTGGGACGAGCAATATGGTGCGCGTCCGCTCAAACGCGCCATCCAACGCTACATCGAGGACGACCTAGCCGATGAAATTATCAAGGCCGATATACTCCCCGGTGATGCCATCTGCATCACAGCCTTTGATTCTGACGACAAAACCGCCGAAAAACTCTCCTTTACTGTTCGTAGAGGCGTCACTAGCGCCAAGCTCTCCTCCGAGTTTGATAATGCCCAGCACGCCACCGTCCCATCCGAGCTTTAGTCGCCTCTCCCATTCCAATAAAAAACGGGGGGCAAACATTCCAAAAGTGGTGTTTGCCTCCCGTATTGTTTTCAGCCTATATATGCCTATGTGGGCAAAGGATGTTTATTTGCCCTTCTTTTTCCAGTCGAAATAAAGCATCCCCACAGTCCAAAGCCCGGCACATACCAATGCCCAAATTGCTCCGCTCATAGGCTAAAGAGGAGTTCTTTGTGACTGTTCCAGTCAATCATCAGTTGTCGAAAATTGCGATAGTCCTGTTTTGTGATAACGGACTTGCGCAACTGTAATTGGCGTGTGATTAGCAGTCTTCTGCCTTTCTGCTTGATTTTGATATTGATGCTACCCAAGTCGTATTTGCTGTACTCGATATTCACTTCGCCTCCAATTAGTTCAACACCTTTTGGGAGGTTCATGGTGTAGTGATAAAACTCGCTAGTTATAGCGGCTTGCACATCGCTAGTGCGGCCGGTGGTCAAGTAGGCGGGATTGATGTTTAGTCTGCTTTTTTCTTCAGGTAGGGTAATGCGGACATATCCATCAGCCAAAGTGTCTGGGTCCCATTGCAGTTCGCGTTCCATATAAATGGGAGCTGCTGCCACAGCAGCGGCATCAGCCTTAGCCTGTTCAGTCATCAACTCGCCTTTTTGTGTGGCAGAAATGCGGTATGTATTGTTTTGGATGGTTACTTCAACTTCCAACGGCCTGTCGCCAAACACATTCATGCTATTGTCAACGATAGTGGCTTTGAATCCGGCCTCGTTCAGTAGTGCCGCCAATAGGCCTGTCTTGTCCAAACTGGTGCCGCAGTTGCTCAAAAATACCTCTGTGGCAGGTGTCATGGCGTAGTTTACTTCTCTTAGATCTACCGGATTTAGCTTCACATTGTCCACCACCCAATCGCGAATAGCGGTCACATACTCTTTGTCGTTATTGCTCTTCAAGTCCTGCAGAAGGTTGAAGGCTTTTTCTAGGCGTTGCTCGGCAACGGAAGTGGGGCTATCCCCTAGTTGGAACTCCACATCGTAGTCCTTTTTGGCTGGCATGTAGGGGTCGTTAGCAGCTTGGGTGATGTTGGTTTCCACTTGGGTATGCCCATCGGCGTAACGTACTTCATAGCGTTGCACAGGGCAGTCCTGCTTAAAGTTGAAGCGCTCCACCAACAGGCTACTGTTGCGGTGAATTGTGTAGTCCAGTACTATTACGCAATTGTACTCCAATGCCGTATGCACAATGGCCATCTCGCGAATGCCGTTCAGTCTGCCGCAATCGGCGCATTCGCTAGGCAGTTGTAGCACAAAGGCGTTTTGTGGCGTTTCCACTTTGGTACCATCGGGCAGTAGTGTATAGCATTCGTTAATGGTCAAACTCTCGAACTGAGGGTTGTAGGTGATAAAGGTCTCGCCCTTGTCGGCATATGCCGTGATGGCTCGGTTGCGAATGAGTTTGATTTCCTTACGGAAGTTGATGTCTATAGAGCCATCGCTATTGGTCTGATAGCATCGGCGAATCAGTTTGTATTCGGCATCGGGCTGGTTTTGTGCTGGGGCGACTGCTCCCATCAGCACCGCTAGCGTCATAATAAATAATTTCTTCATAATGATAGTGGTTTATCTTAAAAGGCTGCAATAAAAATCATTTGGTCAGGATTACCGGTGTGGTAGCCAGCATTTTTTGGTTGGCCACACTTTGGCGGAAACTTGGCCAGTCGGTAGCGTCATACACACGTTTGTTCAGCACGATGCTTTCGGCAAAAGTCAGCGTGTTGTCCTCCATCCAATATTGGCAACCGAAACTAGCAGCCACGTCCGAAACACCTTTCACCGTAGGAAAGTGCAACTGGCTGTACTCGGCTGGTAGGGTCACGGTTTCCTTGATTTCCACTAGGCGCGAGCAGGCATCGGCAAACGGTTGCGTACGCTCCAAACGGGTTACATCAAAGTTCAAATGGCTCATGGCGCGTCTATAAAAATTGCGAGCACTCAGTGGGATGAATGCTAGGGTGTTTTTGTCCATAGTAGCGTAGCCAGGGATGCTAAAGGTATAGGTGATTGCTACGGGTTGCTCTAGGTATCTGTCGTTGTCGGTGTGGTTGATTTTGCTTACAATGGCAGCCGGAGAAATTTTCAGCAGTTCCATCTCCATGTTGCGCATCCACTCGGCAGTGTGGGCGTTGAATACGCCCCTGACGGCACGGTCGCTTTGGCCTTCTGCAGTAATGGTGATAGTGCCGCTAAGCGTGCCGCTGTTGTCAATGGCAGTGTTGGCAGTGATTCTGACATAGTGGTTGGCTGGAGCTGAGAGTGGCGTATACATCAGGTCGGCACCTTCTGGCAAGCCCATTAAATAGCCTTGTTGCTGCTCTGCGCTACTCCACAATTCACGTACATTGGGCACCCAAGTGGGGTCCAGCATTTGGTAAGAACCATCGCGATGTTGCACGGCGCAAACGCTGTGGTTGAATTGGTCGGCTGGGATGCGGTCGATCCGTTCGTGCGCCATTGTCATGGCGGCATAGGCTTTGAATCCTGCTGCACGCAACATGCACACTAGCATGCCAGCCTTGTCTTTGCAAACGCCACAACGGTCGGTGAAGTTCATTTTGGCATTGTGCAGAGTATAGCCCTCTCCTTCTCCCATACTGATGCCAGCGTAGCGGATGTTATCGGCCACCCAGTGGGTAAGGATGCTAATGCTGTCCTGCTCGGTTTTGGCATTGGTTAGCAGTTCGTTCACCTTAGCTTGCACTTCGGGGGTGGGCACAAAACTGCCATAATCCTCGTTCACACCGTAGAACCACACCGATTTGGCTTGCCAGTCCGGACTGGTACTAAGCAGCAGTTTACACTGAATGTCATTGTTTGCCAATGCTTTATGTTCGCGTTCGAGCGGGGTGATGTTGTTCTTGGTAAAGGTGTACACGGTGCGGTCACCCGAAACGGCAGTGTCGATTTTCACGGGGTTGTCACCATTGCAGTTATAGAGCTCAAAGCGCAAGTTTTTCTCGGTCAGAACGCTTACGCGGTAGACTTTCTTCTCCACTGGCAGTTCGCTCCAGAAAGGTACAATGTCGTAGAAATGGCCACGCATTGGGGGAATGTATTTGTCGTCCTCGCCCTCGCCCAGCAATGCATAGGTGTAGCCTTTCTTGTAGGTTACATACTCCACCTCGTCACCAGGCTCCAAATGGCCTATTTCCACCATCTTTTGGCTTGCACCCCAGTAAATCATACGGGCAGGCGCCACATAGTCGTATACGCGCAACAACACGTCCTCGGTTTGCCCGTCGACGTGGTGCACAAGCACTTGTAGAAATTCCACATAGGCCGACAGCGGGTCGTAGTCCACCTTTAAGGTAGACATCTGACTGCAACCCGCACGGTCGTTCACCCGGATGCGCTGGTGATTGGTAACATGGCTCAAGCCCGACTCCTCCATCACTACACTGGTGCTGTCGAACACAACCGTCCTCTGTTGTGCAGTGGCCTGACAAGCCATCCCCACAACCAAAGCAATAGTCAGTAAATTTTTGTACTTCATATATCAATTTGTTTGTTGCCTTTTCCTTTGGACCAGTCCGTATCCATCCGTATCCGATTGCCGTGCACTCGCTAGTACTGCTTGGGTCATCCTGTCCCAACCGTACTTTTTCTTTTCCTCTCTCACTCCTTCTACAAAAAACTCTTCTTTCCCTTCCTTATAAAAATTAACCAAGGCGTCGGCAATGCTTTGCGCGTTAGGTTCCACAACATAACCCACCTTGCCGTTGGGTACTATTTCCGGCAAACCGCCCACGTTGGTCACCACCATGGGCTTTTCAAAATGAAAGGCAACTTGCGTCACCCCGCTCTGCGTGGCACTTTTATAGGGCTGTGCCACAATGTCGCAGGCACTAAAATAGAGGTTTACTTTGTCGTCGGGGATATAGTCGTTGTGCAGTAGCACAATGTCGCTGATGTCCAATGAGTGTATACGGTCGGTGTAAGGCTTTGGGTCTCCGTAGAATTCCCCTGCCACCAACAGCTTCACCCCCATGTCCTGCAGGCGCAGGTCGCCAAAGGCATCTATCAACAGGTCAAGCCCTTTATAGTCGCGGATAAAACCAAAAAAAAGCACATACTTGCCATCGGTAGGAATGCCCAACTCCTTGCGGGCTTCGATTTTACTCAAGCATGCCCCGTAGTGGTCGTAGATGGGGTGAGGGGCCCAATGTTTGGGCTTGTTCTGCCGGTCGAACATTGCAATATCCTTTGCCACGGCTTCCGAAAGCGTGGCGAAACCGTCCATAGCCTTTACAAAATAGCCCGGAAACAACTTGTCTAGAATATTGGTCTCGTGTGGTATCATATTGTGTATAAGACCAATGCAGCATGTCTTACCGTTCTTCTTAACCCGCCGGGCGATGGTGCCAAAGCAAGGCGCCATAAACGACATCCAATAGGCAAATATTACCACATCGGGCTTCTTTTTGTCTATTTCTTTGCCTATTTTAAACCAGTTGAACGGATTGCAGGAGTTGACTTTACGGCTAATCTGCAATCCTTTGGGGGCAGGAGCATCTGTCAACTGGGTCTTTCCTGGGAAAAGAAATCCCGGATATTGCAGCGTAAAGGTCCACACCTCCACTCGGTGCCCCTCCTTTTGGAACTGGCTTGCTAATCTTTCGTTGAAAGCCGCCAGACCTCCTCTATAGGGATAGGCTGTCCCCACAATGATAATGTTCATAGACGTTCTTTTTTTTTATTTGTTTCTAGCTTCGTCCTATCCATTGGCATACTTTTTGTTTATACCATGTTGTCTTCTGCACAATCCAAATTGCAAAGGTACAAAAAATATTAAACATACAATAAAAATGGCAACAAAAAAGTTTTACCGAATGCTCGCTCAATATGAGCCGCTAGCGTCAAATTCCTCAGTACAAACTGCAATAATCGCTAAGTGATGTTGGCCGTAACTGCCTATAATAAGTTGTAATAAGCAAAGAAACAAATCAACTAAATCATGAAAAAAATAATCATTGCACTATCATTCGTTTTCAGTACCATTGCCCTTGTTTTGGGCATCATCCCTGCTCGTGCGCAAGAATCCTCTTCCCAGCCTGTTACTTATGTTGACGGTAGCCTGATTGCTACCGACTTCAGTCAAGTAGCCTCACAAACCATCGATGGCGTTGTCCATATCCGCACCGTTCAAACACGTCTCACCCCGCTCTATCAGTCCTTTTTCGGCTTTATCATCAATCAGGGCATGCAACGCAAGGAATACAGCGCCTATGGCTCGGGGGTGATCATCTCCGAAGACGGCTATATCGTCACCAACAACCATGTTGTCCAGGATGCCGAGCGTATCAGCGTCACCCTCAACGACAAACGCGTCCTTGAAGCCAAACTTGTCGGTACCGACCCCGCCACCGACCTCGCATTGCTTAAAATCGATGCCAAGGGGCTCACCGTTTTGAAATTCGGCGACTCCGACAGTGCACGTGTCGGCCAACCCGTTTTGGCTATCGGCAATCCGTTTAACCTAACTTCCACCGTCACTGCAGGCATTATCTCCGCCAAAGCCCGCAATGTGGGCATTATCGACAATGTCCGCGGCATGGAGAGCCCTATCGAGTCTTTCATTCAAACCGATGCCGCTGTCAATCCCGGTAACTCCGGCGGAGCCCTTGTCGATGCCAATGCCAATCTCATCGGAATTGTCACCGCCATCGCTTCGGCCGATGGCTATTACACCGGTTACAGTTTTGCTATTCCTTCCAATTTGGCCAAGAAGGTTGCTGGCGATCTCAAGCGCTACGGCACTGTCCAACGGGCTTATTTAGGGGTTCAAGTGATGGAGATGAACAACCAAATGGCCAAGCAGTTGGGAATTAACGAAATCAAGGGCGTCCTCATTGGTCGCGTAGTGCCTGGCGCCGCTGCCGACCATGCAGGCATTAAAGAAGGTGACTTGTTGCTTTCCATCTCCGGCGTGCAGATCAACAGTTTCTCCGAGATGATGCAGGAACTTGGGCGTTTTGCTCCCGGCGACTTGGTCAATATTACCTACTATCGTCACGGCAAGACCCATTCTGCCACAGTCACACTCCAAAACTCACAAGGAACGACCGAGATAATTAAGCGCTAACTCGATTATCATATTGTTGCACCCCAGTGCATAACAAAGGGTTGCCTTCTTCAAACGGGCAACCCTTTGTTATTGCATCCGGCCCACAATGGGGGCTATGCCAAGGGCATGGGCTCTTGTTGCGAAAGACAGTGAAAACTGCCGAGCCCCCAAATGATGTCGGTGGAGTCGATGCCTATTATTTCACGGTCGGGGAAGCAAGCCTCTAGGATGTAAGCAGCCTCGTTGTCGGTCAGGCAACGGTAGGTGGGGAATATGACCTTCTTGTTGGCAATATAAAAGTTGGCATAGCTGGCAGGAAGCCGTTGGTTGTCGTAAAAAACCATGTCGGGCATGGGCAACTCCACCACGGTGGGCTGTTTACCGTCAGCAAGCCGGCAACTCCTAAGTTTTTTGAGGTTCTTTTGCAGGATTTCGTAATTCTCGTCCCAGCAGTCCTCTTCCACGGCGGTGACGATGGTGTCCTCAGAAATGAATCGGCTGAGGTCGTCTACGTGTCCATCGGTGTCATCGCCCATAATGCCATCGCCTAGCCAGATGATATTCTCTACACCATAATAGTCTCGCAAATACTCCTCTATCTGCTCTTGACTCAAGTTTGGGTTACGATTAGGGTTAAGCAGGCAGGAGGTGGTTGTAAGCAGGTCACCGCAACCATTAACATCAATGCTACCGCCCTCCATAACAATGCCCGGCTCAAAAAGTTGCAAGTCTTTGCCAGCCTGTTGGAGGCTTTCGTAGATGCGCCGAGGTATCTGCGCATCGAGTTCGCAGGGATATTTGCCACCCCATGCATTGTAGTTCCACTTGACTATGGCTCGGCGTGAACGGTCCTCTCGGTTGAGTAGGAAGGCGGGGCCGTGATCCCTGCACCAAGCATCGTTGGTGGGGAACTGGTGCAAGAAGATGTTGGCCATGTTGGCGCCAATCTTGTCAAGAACTTCGCGCACATGATCTTCCATCCTTTGGTCGTCTACATTGATGTGCACTTGCTCGTCCTCGGAAAGCACCTTAACAAAGAGGTGGTAGGAAGGATAAATGGCCTCTATCTTGCCGGGCCAGGAGCCCTCGTTATGGGGGTAACTCAGCCATGTGGCCTTGTGGGTGGCCCACTCGGCGGGCATGTAATATTGTTGTTGTTTGGGAGTCATGGATGGAATTGGGGTTAGGAATGGTGGAATTTATTTTCTAGCACAAGTGTTTGCCGCCACGGTGGGGACTAATCTTGGTCGAGGTAGCGCTTGAGTATGGGGGCGTATGAGTCGATGCGGCGGTCACGGTAATAAGGCCAATGGCGGCGATAATGGTCGCTTTGGTCCAAGTCAAGCTCTTCGATGTGGAGTGCCTCCTCTTTGTGGGGTGCCTGGTAGAGGACGCGACCGAAAGCATTGGTGATGAAGCTCCCGCCCCAAAACTGCATGCCTCCCTCCAAGCCGGTGCGGTTCACGCTGATTATGGGCACGCCATTGGCCACGGCATGGCTACGCTGAATGGTCTGCCAGGCTTCGTACTGCTCGCGGTTGTCAGCTTCGCTCTGCCGGACATCCCAGCCAATGGCAGTGGGGAAAAACAACAACTGTGCACCCATAAGGCTGGTGATGCGGGCGGCTTCGGGGTACCATTGGTCCCAACAAATCAGCACGCCCAAGGTGGCGTATCGGGTCTTGAAAACTTTATAACCCAAGTCACCAGGGGTAAAGTAGAATTTCTCGTAATAGCCTGGGTCGTCGGGGATATGCATCTTGCGGTATTTGCCCAAGTATGTGCCATCGGCATCGATAACAGCGGTGGTATTGTGGTAGAGGCCTTCGGCCCGCTTCTCAAAGAGGGAACACACTAGCACCACCCCCAGTTCCTTAGCTAGAGCCATAAATTGTTGGCAAGTAGGGCCTTCTGGAATAGGCTCGGCGAGCAAGAAGTTCTCGTAGCGCTCCTGGTCGCAGAAGTAAAGCGAGGCAAAGAGCTCCTGCAGGCAAATAATCTGTGCACCGCTAGCGGCAAGCTCGCGAACCTTCCCGCAATAGCGCTGTATGTTCTGCCCCTTGTCGGCCACATTGGCCAGTTGGGCGATTCCTACTTTGACTTTCATATAGATAGCTTTTAGGATGTTCGAAAATGTGTTTGCAAAGATACGAACATTTTTGCAATGAACAAAATTTTGCCCGAATGAAAAACCACACGCCGAAAACTAGCATCCAAAAAAAGTTTGCAATGCCCCCAAAAAAATGTATCTTTGCCCATCCGTAGCGATTGGGCGCACTCATGGGTTAACTGGTTCTGCTTGTGTGTGATGTCCATAAATTTACTATCAGAACCTGTCTCGATTGCACCCAACTATGCCAACAGACAATGCCTCTACACCCCTTTGGCTAGAATTGCACAAAGAGTATATCGACGATAATTTCGACAAACTACTAGTTTACCTCAAGGACTGCTCAATCCGGCAAGATACCTTCTACAAAGTAACTTTGGACCTGTTTCGCTCTCGCATAGCGGACTTGGTGCAGGCCGAGTCCACCCGTCAGCTCTATGCCGAGGCCGATGGAAAGGATTGCGTCCGCTTCCGCGCCAAAATGTTGGCAGCCTACCTGCTTGTGGAGCAGGACACTCCCCTAGCCCTCTCGGCCTATGTGGCTCTTATGAACAACCTTAGGATGCTTGTGCCCGAGCGCACCGACGAGATTGTGCAAACCACCCTCGAGCGCTTGCGTTACCAACGCCTCGGCAGGTTGTCCTATTCCTGGGATAACCTCATCGATTTTCAAGATGGCATTGTTGTGTACCATTTGGTCAAAAACAACAACTTTGCCGACCCCTTGGATGGAACCTTTACCTTCCAAGGCCTCGGAACTGCTTGCCTTACAGCACAGGGATTGCACCTCTGCTGCGAGCCCAAGGACGAAGCGCTGCGCATTACAAAGGAAGGTGCCAACTCGCTCGACACCGGGTTGGGGTTGGCACTCCGCACCACAAGCAAAGACAAACTCAAGCAAAGTCTCGAGACCGACTTCCCCGCCATGGACCAATTTGTGAAGGACTTCGTCCAACGCATGAATGCTTGCCACCCAAGTGAGCCTAAGCCGTTGCCTTCCTACTGCAATGGCGACGAATGCATTGTAAAGGTTACTAGCATCGATTGGGAAGATATCTCGGTAGAGACCACTGCACCGGATTATCGCAAGATTCAGGGAAAGATAAAATTCGATAAGCAGTCGGTTCTATACTACTATCCGAACGACTTCTTTAAGAATCTTAGGGTAGGCGACTGTCTTTTGGCCACGCTTACCAACGTTGCAACAGGTGCTTTCGACATCAAGAAGCAATTCGTCAACTTTGTTGTGGAGGATAGTCGCGAACATGATGGTTTAGATCAAGTGGTATACGCCAAAATGATTTTCCAGAACGACCGCTCACTTGTTTGGATGGACGTAAACGGAACGCCGTTCTATACGCGCAAGGAGGACGGCTGCCAAATAGGTGACTATGCGCGCTTGCAGATTTTGGGGTACCAAAGCGGACAATATTATGGCAAAATCGACACGGAAATCGTGGAGTTTAACCCCTATGATGACCAGCCCATCAACCTCGATGAGGCCAAGAAGGATTGCCTCAGAGCCTTTGCCGAGAGCACTCCCACCCCCGAGGCGCAGCCTTTGGAAGAAGACTGCAAAATCCCTCAAAGCGTGTTGCAACTGCTTGTGCGGATGCTTTTCGAGTACCAAAAAACGCTCTTGAAACCCTCGGAGCGGTATTGTTTTTTGGGCAACGCCAATGTGATGGCCGAAATGGTGGGCGACCACTGCGCCGCCTCCTACATCAGGTTTGCCTCAACCTATCTCAAAGTGCTTGTGCAGTTTGCCTTCAACAAGCCCATTGCCGATATCACGCTCCTCCCCGACCCCGGCTCTGCCGAAGCCGCCAGCACCCGCCTGCGCCTCACAATCATCGACCTGCTGAAGGAATATGGTCGCAACGAGGATTCCGAAAAACTTGCCTCCGCCATCACCAACTACAAGACCAGCAACCCAATGGTCGCCCGCCTAGCTCGCCTGATACAGACGGCCAACGCCATGCAGGACATCCTCTCCAGTGCCACAGTCAACCTCATCAAGCGCGAAATCATCCGCACCCTCTCCCTCGAAACAGCCGATGATACCGACCTTGAGGCCGATGGCGGCATCTACCTCGGCATCGAAAGCGGCACTCAGGAGTTCAAAAGCTCGTTTGTCTTCCCTTCCGACAACAACATGCAACCTAACGAAACGGTGCAGGAACTCAATGTATTCAAGAGCGTGTGTGCCTTCCTCAACTCCACTATCGGCGGCACGCTGTATCTTGGCGTCAACGACCAGGGCTATGTCGTAGGCTTGCAGAGCGACTTCAATCACCTCCACATCTCGTCAATGGATTCCTATATCCGCCACATTCAGGACCATGCCAAGCGGTTTTTCGACACCGATGGCATCGTCTACCTGACCATCGAACCGATGTACGACGAACGCGTCGTGGCCATCCATGTGTCGCCCCATCCCTACCGCGTGGTGGAGCTCGAAGGCAAGGCCTATATTAGGGTGAACAACGAGTCGCGCGAGATGCCCGAAAAGGTTAGGCTAGAGACCATCGACAGGAAGAGTTTCCGCAACAAGGACAGGGCCGCCGTTATCTCAAACCTGCAACAAGCCTGTTCAAAAAGGAAGACTGTCGTGTTGCGCAACTACTCCTCTTCGCACACCCAAACTGTTTCCGACCGCACTGTTGAGGCATACGACATCCGCCTCAAAGACAATCTGGCCATCTGCTACGACTGCGCCGACAACATGTGCAAAGTATTCAAGTTCGACCGCATAGGATATGTCGAGATAACCGAGGTCGGCTGGAGGTTCGAAAACCGTCATCAACAGATGCATGTGGATGCTTTCCACAACTCTGGCCAAACCCCGATAGAGGTGTCGCTGACGCTCGATTTGTCTGCCAAAAATCTCCTCTGTGAGGAATATCCCGGCACCAAGGACGACCTCCAGCAGGATCGCAACGATGCAAACCGATGGTTCTACAACGGCAAGGTCTACGGCCCCGAGGCTATCGGCCGCTTCTACATTGGACTTGCCAACCACATCAAAATCAACAATTGCCCACAACTGCAACAGTACGTCAAGGACTTCCTAAAGGAGAATTTTGCCACCTTGTTCTCCTAGAGGAATGCCCCCAACACCTCAAGCGGGTGCCAAGCAGGTCTGCTTTTTCACCACCACAGCATTTGCCACGCGTGGCAAACGCTCGGCTTAGGTCGTAAAAGGTGTTTTCTAGTGCCAAATATTGCTGTCCGGCAAAACTCACAAAGGCATACAAAACATGCCCGAAACTCAACAAAAATGTTCTCAGCGCGTTCTTTTCCAAAAGGTGAACCCCCTTCCCCCCAATCAAGTAGTGTCGGTTCTAGTGGCGCTTTGCGCATCTCGTTGGCTGCGATCTCGTCCCACGTTTTGTTAGGATTTTCACATGAATGCGACAAAATCCTTGTAGTACCTAAGCGCAAGGCGAATCATGGTGGCTTAGCCTTTTTGTTTACCTTTTGTTTACTTTTCTTTTACTCTTTGTTTACCTAACCTAAACAAAAGGTAAATAAAAGGTAAATGAAACCTAAACAAAAGGTAAACAAAAAAGCGAAGTTACCTACGACCTACTACTTTGGTTACAGGTACGTCCCTTCGACCTCGTATACTGCCAGCGTTAGGTCCTTAAGGCTTTGCATGCTCTCCTGCATGGCTTTGGAGAATTGGCAGTGGAGGAATCGTCCGTTTGGTCTGTTTCCATTTTTCCTGAGGGAGGCAAAGCGTTGGGCGCATGCTGTGATTGAAGCGCCATGTTGTCCGCATAATCGGGCATCGGATGGTGGCCGATGGTAAACAACAGATGCGCAAAAAACGTGTAAAAACAGTTATTTTTTTTTTCCCCCCCCCGGTTAACAGAAAATAACGGTTCAAGAAGTTGCTGAATTCAACCAACAAATGCAACAGAGTTGATAAGGTTGGCTATCCGA
>CAZAAK010000041.1:0-21361 GCA_964483145.1 uncultured Bacteroidaceae bacterium | reverse complement strand
AACAATGAGTATAACTGAATATTAACCCTGTCTAAAAATGGGGAGTACTATACAAATATTTGGTGCATCTGAAAAAAGTTTGTAACTTTGCAGCGTCGAAAAAGACATGACGCAACCGGCGCACGGGGGAATAGGCCCAGCCCGCGGCAAGCGCCGGCAAAAGAGCAAACAGGGGCCCTGATTAAAAAAACACAACAACCATATGGAACAAAACCAGAAGCAGGTTTATTTGGCTCCTGACACAAAAGTCAAAACTGTAGCCGTTGAAGACGGCTTTGGCATCAGCAATTTTGCCACCGAAGCCATCACAAACGGAGGCACCATTGTCAGTTTCTAACCTTTCAATTATCAGTTTCTAACCCTTCAAAGAGAACAACCAACATGAAGAAAACATTTATCCTCTTGGCTGCCAGCGCAATGCTCCTAGCGGCCTGCAACAAAGAAGAAATCACCAACGGCTACACCATCCAAGGCGACAAGATTACCTTTGGCGTGGGCGTGGACAACATCCAAGGCGAGGGCAAGCAATCCTTCAACAGCAACTATGGCAGAATCTGGTTCGACAGCTGCCGAGGCGACCGCAGAGACGAGCAGATGCTTGTCAATGGTACGGCATGCCCAGTCGTCCCAGTAGCCTCCAGTAGCTATCCTGGTTCGAGCGCTTCCCACAGCCCACTTGCCACCGTCACCGCCGACCTTTCCGCTAGCGGAGCCTACGACTTTGTGTACCCAGCCCATGAATTCACCCTAGACGCCAACGGCCACTACATAGCCACTTTTGGCGACCAAGTGTTTACTCCGTTATGTAATGGCTCTACCTATCAAATACTTGATAATGACTACACCGCCGCAGACTGCCTATGGCCCATGTATGCCGGCATTGCCGACCTTTCCTCCTTCAGCGGTAGGGTGCAGTTGCGCAATGCATGCGCCTTTCTTTCCACACGCTTCAATTACGGGCCGCAGTGGGCTAACGTTGTCTTCGCCCCTCTAACGGGCGTAACCTACGGCACCAGCAACACCTGCCCTAGTATGACCCCCCTTGTCAGTGTTTTTATCAGCAACCACAAACTTTCGGGTTCCGCTCACTTGGACTGCACCAACCCCAACCATCCAGTAATGGTTATGGACCAAACCGTTGCCCCAGGTATGCGTGACGCCCTAGCTGCTATGACTCTGCGTGACTATGGCTACACTATTACAGAAAATATTGCCTCCACAAATGGCAATGCCAATGGTACAACTAATATTACCCACATTGCCCCCATCGCCCCTATAGAGAACGACGACACCAAGACATTTAAAGTTGTGACCATCACTTCTGCCTATTTAGATAATACTCGTGAGACAATTTATCTGGTATTCGTTTCCAACGAAAGTTCAACTACCTCCCAAATCAAACGCAACTACCAGTACATGCTCGACATCAATTTTGCAACTGCTGCAGACGGCACCTTTACCTATCCTGAAGCCTACGCTGCTTCCGTACTCAATGGCAGTGACGCCACAATCCACTTCAGCAATGGAACGCTTTTTGTAACCAAGTATTTTGATATTGCCCAACTGTATTTGATTACTGTGTTGTAACTTTGCAGCGTCGAACGAGACGCAACACAACCGGCGCACGGGGGAATAGGCCCCGCCCGCGGCAAGCGCCGGCAAAAGAGCAAACAGGGGCCCTAATTAAAAACACACAACAACAAAATGGAACAAAACCAGAAGCAGGTTTATTTGACTCCTGACACAAAAGTCAAAACAGTAGCCGTTGAGAACGGCTTTGGCATCAGCAATTTTGCCACCGAAGCCATCTCAAATGGAGGCACCATTATCAGTTTCTAACCCTAAAAAACAACCAACATGAAAAGAACATTTATCCTCTTGGCTGCCAGCGCAATGCTCCTAGCGGCCTGCAACAAAGAAGAAAGCGGAAACGGATACACCATCCAAGGCGACAAGATTACCTTTGGCGTGGGCGTGGACAGCATCCAAGGCGAGGGCAAACCAACATACCGTTACGAGTATGGTGGGGTTTGGTTCCGCGATGGAGACTCGATGTTTGTCAACGGAGCCGCCTATGGAATCACACCCATAGCCTCCAGCAGCTACCCTGATTCGAACTACGTCCGTAGTCCCCTTGCCTCCGTCACTGCCAACCTCTCCGCCAGCGGGGCTTACGATTTTGTCTACCCCGCTAGCCAATTCTCAGTGGGAGCCAATGGCCAGTACAATGCCACTTTCAAAAAATGGATCGAGGCACCGAACTATTATTCCAACTCCTGCAACATAGGCCTCCCAGATTATTATGATAATGACGCAAATTGCTTATGGCCCATGTACGCCGGCATTGCCAACCTCGCCAACTTCCGCGGCAACTTGCGGATGCTCAACGCCTGTGCTTTTCTTTCTCCACGCATCTTATATGGGCCAGAATGGGCCAACGTTGTCCTCTCCCCTCTCTCGGGCGTAACTTATGGCGCTGATGCTAGCGGCAACTATACCGCCTGCCCCACCATACGTAGCTTTGGCCTTGATGGAGTTATCTTCAGCAACCAAAAGCTTTGGGGGGCTACCCACCTAGACTACTCCAATCCCCTTAACCCCGTGATGGTTATGGACGAAGCGGTTGATGCCACCAGCGGGCGCGACACCATGGTATTTTCGGGAACTGCTTCAAACTATATTAACGAAAACACCGCTACCCAAGGTGGCGGTAATGCCGGAATGACCAATATTTTAGGCATTATTCCAATTGCACCTGCCGAAAGAAACGATGAAAAAACATTTAGGGTTGCCGTCATGCTTTGGATAGACGATTTCCCCTTTAACTACCAAGGAACCACTGTTAGGCAACCCTTGTACCTGTTGTTTCTCTCCAACGAAAGCTCTACTACATCCCAAATCAAACGCAACAACCAATATATGCTCGACATCAACATGCAAACTGCCAGCAACTACCAGTACATGCATGGCACTGCCGAAAACTACGCTGCTGCTGTCATAAACGGTGCTGACTCAGGTATGCGTTTTAGCAATGGCACGCTCTACGTATCGCTTTACCCAGATTTTCTCGAAACGTTCTTTTATGGTTGCGCATCCGGACTCTAATTAAACCAGACGTGCCCAAGCATGAGGGCTAACCACCAATCAAGAGTCAAGCTCCCTGTTTTGGGGTGATTGACTCTTGATTTTGTAATTGTTGCTATCAGCTAAAACTTTTTTGCTTCTCCCCCAAAGCCATGCAGGACAGCATGCAAAGCCTCAAGAACCCAATACAGGCAGTACACGAGGCTAAGTGACGCACCTTTAACCTAACGGTAGGTCATAGGTAGGTTCGTCTTTTTGTTTACCTTTTGTTTACTTTTCTTTTACTCTTTGTTTACCTAACCTAAACAAAAGGTAAATAAAATGTAAATGAAACCTAAACAAAAGGTAAACAAAAAGACGAAGTTACCTATATCTTTCCACTTAGTCATGGATTATCTAGCCCAGCGGAGCACGCTTGCAGAGGCGAACATAGGCAATCTGCGAAAAACCTCAGCTAGGCTTATGCGAAAAACGGTAAGCGGTGGCGGCTGGGCGGCAACAACTAGATGCACCTAAAGAAAGAGAGCCCCTACAAACCTGTGGGGCCCTCTTTCTTTAGTGGCGTCTTTGCTGTTTATAGACCAGCCTTGCCAATGCCACCTACCCTGCCGGTGCTGCCGGTGCCACCAGAATTGCTTGTGCCGGTGGTATTGGTAGTGGAGTTGACGCTTGTGGAAGGCTTCATGATAGTGATGTAGTTGGGCGTTTTTATCACCTGCGTACCAACACCAATCGAAGGGCGGATGCGCAAGCCCAATTGCGAGGACTTACCATCGCTGCTAAAACTGCTAGCAAAGGTCTTCAATGAGTTGATGCCGTCGCTACTGAAGAGCTTATAAAGGTCGGTGCTCACGCCCAAAGGTACAGTAGTGGTCTGTTGAGCGGTGATGCTGTAATTTTTGTCCGTGACGCCCTTGGCAAACTCGGTGGTGGCCACATCCAACGCCCAGTCCATGGTGGTTAACAAGGCGTTGGTGGTGGTAGGATTCTTTACGTTGATGTTCACATCCAACCCCAGAGGCACACTTTTGGCCGTGATGGCGCTCACTAGCTTCACCACATCGGTGGCACTGATATTGCCTTGGGTTACATTCTTCACGTTCACGCCGGCAACGGTTACATTCGATACATTTTTTAATGTGTATTCGCAGTTGAGCAAATTGGCGATACTTGAGAGGTTATTTGCCAGATTGTCCAAAAAGGTGCAAGAGCCCAATAACAAGCCACCTACCACAGCAACAATAATTAACGGTTTTTTCATATCATAAAATTTAAAAGTTTCGGTGGCGCAAAGATACAAATAAATTTCGAATAACCAACGAAATCACCCCCGCATCCACACTGGAGCCCTACAAACCAAGCCAACACAAAAACACATTTAATTTGCATATATCAAAAAGTATCGGTATTTTTGCGAAACAAAGCATGCAGTGCATACTTAAAACAAGTATATAATAATGAATGTCTTATAAAGATGGAAGAAAACACATCCCGTAATTTTTTGGAAGAAATCATCGAGCAGGGCCTTGCCGAGGGCACCTACAAATCCATTCTGACGCGTTTTCCGCCTGAACCCAACGGATACCTGCACATCGGCCATGCCAAGTCGATCTGCCTCAATTTCGGTTTGGCCAAGAAGTACGGTGGAAAAACTAACCTCCGTTTTGACGACACCAACCCCGTCAAGGAGGACACCGAGTATGTGGACTCCATCCAGCAGGACATCCGCTGGCTCGGCTTCCAGTGGGCCAATGTATTTTACGCCAGCGACTATTTCGACCAGCTCTATCTTTGGGCCATTGAACTGATTAAGAAAGGCCTTGCCTATGTAGACGACCAAACCCAGGAGGAGATTCGCCTTGGGCGCGGCACCGTTACCGAGCCAGGCAAGAACAGCCCATACCGCGACCGCTCCGCCGAGGAGAACCTAAACCTCTTTGAGCGCATGAAAGCTGGCGAGTTCCCTGATGGCGCCAAGGTCCTGCGCGCCAAAATCGACATGGCGCACCCCAACATGCAGTTCCGCGACCCCATCATGTACCGAATCTTGCACGCCGAGCATCACCGTACCGGCAACAAATGGTGCATCTACCCAATGTACGACTATGCCCACGGCCAAAGCGATTCCATAGAAAATATCACCCACTCCATTTGCACCCTTGAGTTCGACATCCACCGCCCGCTCTACGACTGGTTTATCCAACAACTCGGCATCTTCCCCAGCCACCAGTACGAATTTGCCCGCTTGAACATCAACTACACCGTCATGTCCAAGCGCAAACTGCTACAACTAGTGCGAGAGCATTACGTCTCTGGTTGGGACGACCCCCGAATGCCTACTATCTGCGGCTTTCGTCGCCGCGGCTATACCCCGGAGAGTATCCGCAACTTCTGTGAGGACATAGGCGTGGCCAAGCGCGACAACATTATCGACTACGTCCGCCTTGAGAACAGCCTGCGCGACCACCTCAACAAGGTGGCACCCCGTCGCATGGCAGTGCTCAACCCCGTCAAGGTGGTTATCGACAACTACCCAGAAGGCCGTGTGGAGTACATCGAAGCCATCAACAATCCGGAGAACCCTGCCGATGGCACCCGCCAAGTCCCTTTCAGCCGCGAGCTCTACATCGAACGCGAAGATTTTATGGAAGAGGCCCCTCGCAAATATTTCCGCCTCACCCTTGGTCGCGAGGTACGCTTGCGCTATGCCTATTTTGTCACTGCACAAAGCATAGAGAAGGATGCCGATGGCAACATCACCTGCATTCACTGCACCTACGACCCCGCAACCCGCGGCGGTGACGCTCCCGATGGTCGCAAGGTCAAGGGCACCCTCCATTGGGTCAGCGTAGCCCAGGCCGTTGATGCCGAAGTGCGCATGTTCGACCGTCTTTTTGCCACAGAGGCTCCCGATGAGGCCCCCGAAGGCAAAACATTCCTTGACAACCTAAACCCCGACAGCCTCAAGGTTCTCCAGCACTGCAAACTCGAACCCGCCCTAGCCGAAGCCCATATGGTAACCGGCGAGACTGGCATCGAAGAGCCTCAACGCTTCCAATTCGAGCGCATAGGCTACTTCTGCACCGACCGAGATTCCACTTCCGGCCACCTTGTCTTCAACCGTTCCTGTAGTCTCAAGGACACTTGGGCCAAGCTTGCCGAAAAATAGCCCCTACCGAGTTCCTAGCGCAACACAAATTCGCACTGCTACAAAATAATTATCAATTCAACTGTTAACAAATGAAAGTCTCCTATAAATGGCTCCGTGAGTATGTCGACACCGACCTCACCCCCAACGAACTTGACGACCTCCTTACTTTCTCCGGCCTTGAAATCGAAGGCACAGAGAAAGTGGAAAGCATCAAAGGTGGCCTTGAGCATGTTGTTATTGCCCAGGTTCTCACCTGTGAGCCCCACCCCAATAGCGACCACCTCCACCTGACAACAGTCGATACAGGCGGCGAACGACCCCTTAACATCGTCTGCGGTGCTCCTAATGTGGCCGCCGGGCAAAAAGTTGTCTGCGCCCAGATAGGTACCAAAATATACACCTCCGACACCGAGTTCTACGAAATCAAAAAAGGTAAGCTCCGCGGTGCTGTCTCCGAAGGCATGCTTTGTGCTGCCGACGAGCTTCAACTCGGTCAGAGCCACGACGGTATCATTGTTCTGCCCGATGATGCTCCCGTTGGAATGCCAGCCAAGGAATACTTCCACCTTGAAGAGGACTACACCCTCGAAGTAGCCATCACCGCCAACCGATCCGATGCTACATCCCATATTGGCGTTGCTCGCGACATTGTGGCTGTTCTCAACACTCGTCGAGGAGCCGGCAAGGCGATTCATTGGCCTCAGGTAGCCGACCTTTCCCAAGTAGCCAACACCAGTACCAACCCCATTCGTGTTACTGTTGAAGAGCCCGACCTCTGCCCCCGATACACCGGCATCACACTTGAAAACATCCATGTTGCCGACTCTCCCAAGTGGTTGCAGACCAAACTTCGTACCGTAGGTATCCGCCCCATTAACAATGTGGTGGATGTTACCAACTTTGTCCTAATGGAGGTAGGCCAGCCCATGCATGCTTTTGATGCCGACAAGATTGTTGGCAACCATGTTATTGTCCGTACACTTCCCCAGAACACCCCCTTTGTCACCCTTGATGGCATCGAGCGAAAACTTGACCAGCGCGACTTGATGATCTGCAACGAGCAAGAGGGCATGTGCATTGCCGGAGTCTTCGGTGGTCAAGAAAGTGGCGTTACTAGCCAAACCACCCGCGTCTTTTTGGAAAGCGCCTACTTCAACCCCACCTCTATCCGCAAGACTTCCAAACGCCACGGGCTCAAGACCGATGCCTCTTTCCGATACGAGCGAGGATGCGACCCCAACATCACCCTTTGGGCTCTTAAACGAGCCGTCCTCTTGCTAGAGCAATTGGCTGGAGCCACTGTGGCATCCAATGTAGTGGACGTTTATCCGCAACCCATTGACCGTGCCGAAGTTGACATTAATTTTCAACATATTGCTCACCTTGTGGGGCAGGAGATTCCCATTGATGCCATTCGCACATCCCTCACCTCCCTCGATATTGAAATCCTCTCAGAAACGCCCTCCGGCATGCATTTGGCCATTCCTACTTGCAAAGTAGACGTTTACCGCGAATGTGATGTCGTAGAGGAAATCATGCGAATCTACGGCTACAATAATGTAAGCACCGACAATCACGTCAACAGTTGCCTCTCTTTCAGTTCAAAACCCAACCCCCTCAAACTGCAAAACAGCGTATCCGACTACCTCACATTCAACGGCTTCAGCGAGATTATGAACAACTCCCTCACTAAGGCTGAATATTTCGAGAATAACCCGGACTTCGACGCTTGCCGTAGCATTCACATTCTCAACCCGCTCAGCAAAGAGCTCAACGTCATGCGACAAAGCCTGCTTTATTGCGGCCTTGAGTGCGTGGTGCGCAACATCAATTACAAGATTCACGACCAAAAACTTTACGAGTTTGGCCGATCCTATGCCTTAGCACTCAACTCCAATCAGATTACTGACGACCACAAAGTTACCGACAAATTTGTTGAGACGCCTCATCTTTCCATATTCATGACTGGAGGCAACACGCCTGAGAGTTGGCATACATCAGTAGTCCCTGTTGACTTCTACCATATCAAAGCCCACGTGATGAATATCCTCCGCCGGATGCGCGTCAACATCACCCGCCTTGACTTTCTCCCCGCCAAAGAACACTACTATGCCGAGGGCATGGACCTGGTATTCCGCGACAGCCACAAACTCCTCTGTTCTTTCGGCCGGCTTGCTAAGGAGACTCTCAAGCGCATGGACTGCAAACAAGAAGTCTTCTATGCCGACATCAACTGGGAGCTCATTCTC
Source organism: uncultured Bacteroidaceae bacterium (assembly GCA_964483145.1). GTDB lineage: Bacteria > Bacteroidota > Bacteroidia > Bacteroidales > P3 > Colimorpha. The sequence continues at coordinate 12,877 of CAZAAK010000041.1, read as the reverse complement.
AAAGGGTATCCCACCAAAGAGGTACTCTACGCCGAGATTCCCAAATTCCCCGAAGTGCGCCGTGATCTTGCCCTTGTTATCAACAAGAAGATTCAGTTTGCTGATATTGAGCGTGTAGCCTATTCAACAGAAAAGAAACTCCTCAAACGCATTAGTCTTTTTGACGTCTACGAAGGCAAAGGCATTGTTGAGGGCATGAAATCCTATGCCGTCAGCTTTATCCTTCAAGACAAGGATAAGACACTCAACGACAAACAAATCGAAGCCGTCATGGCCAAACTCCAAAAGAATCTCGAGACCCAACTCGGCGTGCATATACGATCTTGAGCAATGAGTTGCCGACAGTAAACAAACAACAAGTCACTATGCGGCGCGGAATCTGCACCGCATGTAACAAGGTCGACACAATACAGAAACGAAAACCGCCCACATCTTTTATGGACAAAGGTCTCTTGCAATACGACGTCCGACTCCTCCTCGCCCTCCAGCAGTCCATTGCTGGGAGCAAGGATTTCTTCGAGTACCTTATTCAAGCTTGTCCAGAGCTTGCCGCCTTCTGCAATTTTCTTCAAGAAGACAATGAGGCCGAGGATTGGCTTGTAAAGAACGGGTTTGCATGGCTTGGCCTAATGTCACATGCCATTGATGGCGATCGGCGCGCCCGCACATGGGTCCTCAAAAACCTACATCAAGCCAACTTTATGTTCTGCCTTGCTTGTCGCAAGGACGACAAAGCCATTTCTTGGCTCCGATTCATGGACCTCGAAATTTTCCTGCGCCTCGCCAACGAAGTTGCCGACCTCCGCAATAAACAGGAGCTTGATGCCTGTTTCCCATACAAAATGAGATTCTAACTGTACAGCAAAATCTGCTATGGAAAAAAAATACAATCACAACCGCCAAAACAAAAGCAACGCCCAACCACGGCCAGGCCGCCACACCCACTTCGCAGGCCAAAAGTCTAACAGTCGGTCCACCAATAACGACGGAAAGGAAAACAGGACCTCCTTTAAATTCAAAAAAACCGAAAACGACCAACCCGAATACCTTGCCGCCCGACACAGCCACCATGGCAAAAGCCACAGCCAGCGCCACTACGACCCCAATGCCAACAAAAAAAGGGGTAGCGATTCCGTGATTGCCCGTGAGAGGAAACGCAAAAACATCCTATCCAATAAAAGAGAGGAAACGCTTCTCCCAACCCACAAGTCCAATAGTGGCACCACCCGACTCAACAAGTACATTGCAAATGCAGGCATTTGTTCACGCCGTGAAGCCGACAAACTCATTACCGCGGGCAGCATTAGCGTTAACGGCAAAGTGGTCACAGAGATGGGTTTTCAAGTCCATGAAGGCGATGTTGTCAACTACGGTGGCGAAGTCCTCCATAGCGAGCGCAAGCGTTACTTTCTCCTAAACAAGCCCAAAGGATTCATCACCACCGTTGATGATCCACAAAACCGCGAAACTGTCATGATGCTCATCGATGGTGCCTGCCCCGAGCGCATCTACCCCGTAGGTCGGCTTGACCGCAACACTACTGGGCTTTTGCTTTTCACTAACGACGGTGCCCTTGCCCGCCGACTCACCCACCCTTCCACGGGAGTATATAAGATTTACCAAGTCGAACTTGACAAACCTGTCACCCGTAACGATATGCAGCAAATGCGCGAAGGCATTGAACTTGAAGACGGTCCGATTCGTGTTGATGATGTCCAATATATACAAGGAGCCAACGACAAACGTATTGTAGGTATCGAACTTCATAGTGGCAAAAACCGCATTGTCCGCCGCATCTTTGAGCATCTAGGCTACAACGTCCACAAGCTAGACCGTGTAGTTTTTGCCGGCCTCACCAAAAAGGACCTTCCCCGCGGTCACTACCGCGAACTCACTGAAAAAGAAGTTGGATACTTAATGATGATTTAGATACCCGTAGCGGACGCAAAGTAGCACATTGAGCAAATTTTCAATGGGAATGCGAACGCCCGCCTCACCGACAACTGTTAACCCAACAACCATCCAATGTCCGCAAAACTTATACTCTTTCCCGTTCCCATTGGCAACGAGGACACGGATGTTTCAATTCCGCTCTACAACCGTGAGCTACTCAATACCTGCACAACGTTTATTGTTGAGGACAACCGCACCGCTCGGCGCAACCTCAAACGAATGGGCTACACCGCTAGCGCCCTTGACAAGGTAGAACTCCTTGAACTAAACGAGCACACCTCAGCCAATGACATCATAGGGTATCTTGATGCCATTATCAAACAAGGACGCAATATTGGATTGATGTCCGAGGCCGGTCTCCCATGCATTGCCGACCCCGGAAACCTCATCACTGCCGAGGCACAACGTCGTGGCATTGAAGTAGTACCGCTTGTAGGACCCAGTAGCATCATGCTAGCCCTTATGGCATCGGGTTTCAATGGGCAGAGTTTCGCCTTCAACGGATACGCTCCAATCAAGCCCCACGAACGCGACATTCTTCTGAAGCGCATCGAAGTGGCCATCCACCGCGACAACCAAACGCAAATCTTTATCGAGGCCCCTTATCGCAACGACAAATTCCTCAGCTACCTTGCCCTCCATCTCCAACCCATTACTCGCATTTGCATTGCCACCGATCTCACACTGCCCACCCAATACATTCGATCCCGACTCGCCCGGCAATGGCTCACCAATCCTCCCGACCTAAACAAACGCCCCACCATCTTCCTCCTCTACAAATAGCCGCGACATAACCATTCAATGAACATAGGTATTGCCATCCGTAGCGTAGCATTCCTATAAGAAATCAAAGAAGATAAACAATATAACAACTAACTCAAAAAAAACACAAATCATGAAAAAATTCGATCCCGCAACCGCCATCCAACGCCTTGATGGCCGTGACTCCAACCGCGGTGTCAATCCCGCAATCTGCGACAGCGCCACCTTTACCTTTCCCGAAGCGCACCTTATGACAGAGACCTTCCACGGCGAAACCGAGGGGTATTTCCTCTATAGCCGCCATTGGAACCCCTCCAACCTCGCCCTCTGCCAAGCTCTTGCAGCCATGGAAGGCACCGAGGCAGCTTGGGTCACCGGGTCCGGTCTTGCAGCCATCACATGTGCCCTGCTCCATGAGGTCAAATGTGGCGACCATATTGTCAGTTCTATGACCACCTATGGCGGAACTTTCGCCTTTATGGCCAACTATCTGAAGAAATTCGGTGTTGAGACCACCTTCGTCAACATGCAGAACCTCGATGCTGTCAAGAAAGCCCTCGCCGAGCACCCCAATACAAAAGTCGTCTATACCGAGACCATGAACAATCCCTTGCTCCGCATCGCCAACATTCCGGAGTTAAGCAAGATGGCCCATGCCACTGGTGCAAAACTCATCGTCGACAACACCTTTACTCCCATGATTTTCAGCCCTTGCAAACTGGGTGCTGACGTCACCGTCTACAGCATGACCAAATATGTCAACGGCACCAACGACTGTGTAGCCGGAGCCATCTGCGGCAGCGCAGATTACATTGGTTCTCTCATTGATGTCAACAACGGCACCTGCATGCTTCTCGGTCCGGTTTTGGACCCCATGCGCAGTGCTTCCATCCTCAAAAACATACATACGTTGCACATTCGCATGAAGAAACACGGCGAGAATGCCATGTATCTGGCCAAACGTTTCAAGGAGGTGGGATTCAAATACAACTACCCCGGCTTGCCCGAGCATCCCGACTATGCACTTTTCAACAGCATGTGCAATGAAGGTTATGGTTACGGTGGTATGATCAGCATCGACATGGGCACTGCCGACAAAGCTAGCCGTATCATGGAAATCATGCAGAAGAAGGGCGTCGGTTACCTTGCCGTCAGTTTGGGCTATTTCAAGACTCTCTTCAGCAATAGCGGCAAGAGCACCAGTTCAGAAGTCCCCGAAGACATTCAAAAGGAAATGGGCATGAGCGAAGGTCTTATTCGTTTCAGCATGGGGCTCGACAACGACATCGAAGCCACCTTCCAACTCATCAAAGAGTCCGTTGACGAAAGCAATAAATAGTACTAAGACTAGTTTCAGTCTCAAAACAGCCCCTTTTTTGGGGCTGTTTTTTTGTCCGAAGAATAGGATATACATTGACAGGTTTCCTAAAACAGAATTTTTACATCATCAAAACACGCAATATCACTTTTGAACGACTGAAAACGCCGTTTTTCCTCTTTGTGATATTATTAACATGAATCGTGGTTAACTATTTATAAAAAAAACATATCTTTGCAATATTATCAAGCACTAATTCATTGCAGGAGAAGCTACATAAACTACTTATTATCACTTTGTTTTTACTTCCAAAGGTCTTATTAGCTCAGGAGGTACCTTCGACTGTTGTAACAACCAACCAAGACGTGGTGGACAGTTCAGACAACTTGATTTCAATCCGCGAGGCAATAGATTATGCCACATCCGACTCGGTTGTAAGAATTGTCACATTCAATCTACCTAGCTCTTGCAGCAATGTTATCAACTTAACAGAAGCAATCGACCTTAACGGGAAAACGTGTACGATTAATGGAACAAACCAAGGGGCTAACGGTGGAAGAGTCAAGCTAGTTGCAGGGAATAACGACTGCATTTTTTATATAACTCTCCATGCGAACCTGACATTGGAAAATATCATTTTGACCCATGGTCACCGGATTAGAGCATCAGGAGGGGCTATCTTGAGCAACAATGCGACGCTCACCGCTCGCTACTGCGATTTCGACACCAACTATTCTGGGAGTAACGGAGGAGCTATTTCCAGTAGAGGAGTGGATACCTCGCTGTCAATACTTTCTCTAGAAAACTGTATATTCCACCGGAACTCAGCCATATCTAACACAAGTTTACAATACGGAGGAGGAGCCATATATTGTAACCGAACCGATGCAGTCATCAAAGCCTGTACATTCATTGGCAATGACGGGGATTGGGGTGGAGCAGTAAAATCGGAACTATCCACTATAGAAATTGACAGTTGTACATTTTTAAACAACAGCAGTACAAACCGAGGAGGCGCATTGGAGGCAAATACCTCATTCATAGTTATCAAGAACACAAATTTCGATAGCAATCAAGTTTCATCGGTCATGTCGTCATTAGTTAACACGCTCATTGGCGGGGCCATTTATTCCAAAACCGGCAATCTGAATATCGAAAACTGTGCCTTCCACCACAATACCGCAACAAAGGATGGAGGTGCAATTTTTTACGCAACAGATTCCTGCTCCCTTCGGTTGACTATCAATCGCACCTATTTTACCGGCAACACCTCATCCACAGGAAACGGTGGAGCCACTTACATCGAGCACAACAGTCAAAATACTTGGGGACTCATAGCCAACAGTACATTCCATTCAAATCAAGCAACCCTTGGCGGAGCCGTATACACCTTTGCTGGAAACGATACAACTGCAACAGATATAATAGTAAACTGTGCCTTTGCAACAAATAGAGCTTCAAGAAGCAACGGCGGGGGAGCTATATATGGGGCAACCCTTATTGAATTGTGCAACTGTTTATTTATTGACAATTTGGCTACTAGTGCAAACAACGACATATCTTCCAATGCTGATATCAAGGCCAATCACAATATTTGGGGATCGGTAATAGGCACTTTTTCTGACAGTTCATCAAACACATTCTTACAGACCCTATCACCACAATTTGTAACGGATCTATTAGGCGATCCTGTTTCAACAGAAGTGAATGTCAGTAGCGTAGTTCACCTCGTTTACTCTCCTATAATTGGAACATTTGTAGCAAACAATGGTGTTCTTGTTTCCATAGATTCGGTACAACACAGTTCATCTTTTTGGAATGGACATAATTGGATTAGCAATAAAAACAACCAAATTGTTTTCCCGACACAATTCGATTCAATTGATGAGATCGGCCATAGAAGGGGCTCTATCAATTGCGCCATAAGTATTGGAACAATCCAACGCATTATAGACATCTTTGACACCATTACAATTTGTCAAGGAAACAGCGTCCAATGGCACGGTCACACACTCACCGACTTTGGTGACTACCAAGACACATCCGACCACGATGTTTTCGACACCATCCTGCACCTACATTTGATTGTAAATGAAGTCAGTCGGTCTTATTTAGAAGACACTGCCTGCAACAACTATCTCTGGCATGGAAGCATTTATACAGAAAGTACCAACTCTGCAATTGATACTTTCGAGAATATGGTGGGCTGTGACAGTATAGTAACCCTGCACCTCGTTATACATAACAGTAGCTATCACACTTATCACGACACTGCCTGCGAAAGATACACTTGGCACGACACAAACTATCTCTCTTCTGGGCTGTATGCATTCAATTACAACAATACTGAGAATTGCCCTAGCACGGATTCGCTGCACTTGACAATCAACCACGGAACCCATATCATTTTCTACGACACTGCCATCGATAGCTATTCTTGGCACGACACAATCCTCACAACTTCCAGTGATTACACATATTCTTACCTAAACGGAGCCAATTGCCCTAGCTCCGATACCCTACACTTGACCGTCAACTACAGTAGCCACAATATCGAAAGTGCAACTTCGTGTGAATCGTATATTTGGCACGACTCGACCTACACCCACTCGGGGCAATACATCTACTCCTATATCAACAGTCAAGGTGCACCTAGCACCGATACCTTGATTCTTGTTATCAAACACAGTTCCCACAACATTTACTACGACACTGCCTGCGAAAGATACGCTTGGCACGACACAAACTATCTCTCTTCTGGGCTGTATGCATTCAACTACAACAATACTGAAAATTGCCCTAGCACGGATTCTCTGCACTTGACAATCAACCACGGAACCCACAGCATTTACCACGACACCGCCTGCGAAAAATACACTTGGCACGATACAAACTATCTCTCTTCTGGGCTGTATGCATTCAACTACAACAATACTGAGAATTGCCCTAGCACGGATTCTCTGCACCTAACAATCAACCACGGCACACATAGCATTTACTACGATACTGCTTGCGAAAGATACACTTGGCACGATACAAACTATCTCTCCTCTGGGCTGTATGCATTCAACTATAACAATACTGAGAATTGCCCTAGCACGGATTCTCTGCACTTGACAATCAACCACGGAACCCACAGCATTTACCACGACACCGCCTGCGAAAAATACACTTGGCACGATACAAACTATCTCTCTTCTGGGCTGTATGCATTCAACTACAACAATACTGAGAATTGCCCCAGCACGGATTCTCTGCACCTAACAATCAACCACGGCACCCATAGCATTTACTACGATACTGCCATCGATAACTATTCTTGGCACGACACAATCATCACGATTTCAGGCGATTACACATATTCTTACCTAAACGGAGTCCATTGTCCTAGCACCGATACCCTGCGCTTGACTGTCAACTATAGCAGTCATAACGTGGACTACGTTACGGCTTGCGAAAGTTACACATGGCATGGAAATCGATTTATTGCTACCGGTACCTACACTTTTGCCTACAATAACAACCAAGGAATACCCAGTGTCGATACTCTGAATCTAACAATTAATCACGATAGCAGATACCGCATCGACACTGCAGTTTGCGACTCTTTCTATTGGGAAACGAATGGACTGTTCTATCACCACTCTACCACCGATTCGATATTATTAAGCAACTCACAGAATTGCGATTCCACCATTACGTTATCCTTAACAATCCACTATTCATCTTGCACTAACATGTCAATCCAAAGATGCGACTCTTTCTATTGGAATGCCACAGACACCCTACTTCGTAGTGGAGGTTATCTTCAAGCCCACCTACACAATATTCACGGTTGTGATTCTTTATCAATCTTAAATCTTACAATCCACCATTCCGACTCCGCCCAACTATACGACACCGTTTGCCAAGGAACCGACTACCAATTTCATGGCTTAACCTACAACCAAGATGGAATATTTGTATTCGACACAACTAATATCAACCAATGTGACAGTGTTATCATACTGAATCTCTCCGTGGTAAATCCACCAAAGGTTGCCATACAAACAGACTTCTCTTGCACGACTCAAACCTACCACCTTCAGGCCATCACCGATGCACCTTATCTGTTCTGGCACACCAATATCAATAGTAATCCATCCCATGTAGGAGAAACCAATCTATCCGTAGCCACAGATGATTCTATAGTGTATTGGGTAACGGCAGACTTGAGAGAAACAACTTTCTGTCCGGCGTCCGATTATGTAAATATATTTCCCATAGAGATTCCTAATGCCCAAATAAATCTTTCACCCAAAGCCCTTGATGAACAGCACTTGAAACTAACCGCTACCTATACGGGCAGTTCTGGAATTTGGAATCATTGGTATATTAACGGTAGCTACTACTCCGACAATATCCACCAAATAACTTTCTTGGCAGACATCAATATGGACTCCGTTGAAATACTTTTGATTTCTGGTAACGACTTCTGCCAAGATACAACCCGTTCCTGCGCCTACATCCTCCGACCGCATATTTTTGTTCCAAACATCTTCATGCCCAACCAACACAACCCCAAGCTCAACACCTTTCGCATAATAATATCTCCCGATGTGCTCTCCTATGAAATAACCATCTATGACCGTGCCGGTCAACAAATATTCCACTCCACCAATTCAGATGCTCATTGGGACGGCACTCACGCAGGAGTCCCTTGTCCTCAAGGTACCTACGTCTACATTATCCGCTACACCACTTCCCTCATCCCTCAAAGTTTCCAAACCAAGACTGGCTCAGTTACGCTACAAAGGTAATCCAAAAGAAAATGCAACCATTTGTAATATAGAGTTTCTGGCTGTAAATATGACATGTTCCAGCAAGCATTAATTTTGTCCAGGTCTATTCTTGCAGGAAAAATATGTTGAGTTTGTAGATTTTTCCTTATAGATTATTTGTACCTTTGCAAAACGAAATGGTAGAAGTTACACAAATGCAGATCCTAAGAATAATACAGCAGAAACTAAATGTAAATACAGTAGCAAAACAAAACAAACGAAAGGAGTTTTCACTATGAAAATGTCAAAATTAATCGGTGTCGCCTTAATGGGCATTACATTGTTAGCCAATCCTGTGTACGCTCAGCGCGGAGGAGGAGGTCGAGGCGGTAATGGTGTAGGTAGCGGTAGCCATCCTTCATCTTCTCGGGGGAGCAGCTATTCTTCTCCCTCCCGTGGTAATTCCGGTCTCTCTTTCTCCCGTAGCAGTTCTAGCTACACATCTCCTCGTAGTAGTTCTAGCTATTCCTCGTCCCGCAGTAGTTCCAATCACTCTTCTCCTCGTAGTGGTTCTAGCTATTCCTCATCCCGTAGTAACTCCAACCACTCCTCCCCCCGAAGCACAGGTAGTCCCTCGGTAAGTAGTAGCCGCGGTAGCAACTCCTATACCCCCAATCGGAGCAACAACTCAGGAGTACAATCTAGAAGCATTCCCAATCAAATCCGTAGTCGTGAAGCGGCTTCACCCCGCAGTGGTTTAGAAGCACGCGGCAACATGCCTTCCGCACGAGGTAGCCAACCTGCCATACGCGGAAACGCGGGGGATCGCAGCGATGCTCCAGCAGGCCGTAGCAGCAGCACTGTAGGTCGGCCATCAGGTCAGCCCCCCATAGCAGGCGGAGGCCGACCTAACGGTCAGCATTGGGCCGATCCAGGGCATCCCCACGGTCCAATGCCCCCCTCACACCGCCCGATGCACCCTGCGCCCTATTTCTGGCATCCTGTGCATCATTGTATGGTACACTGTCATCCTGTCTTTTGGGATCCTTGGCCTTGCCGAGCCTGGTACTGGCCCGGATTTTGGGGCTATTGCAACACCTATTGGTATGATTACCACCCCACCGATGTGGTCATCGTAAGGGAATACGCCCGCCAAAACTACAATATCGATCTCATCACTTATGTAATGAGCGGAGACTTGATGTATGCCCTCGTTCAAGATCCCGATGGACACAACTACATACAGGTCTACGACCAAAGCGACAAACTACTGGCAGAGCAACAGGTGAGCCGTAAGTACATAAAGATGGAACTCGACCAACAGAATGGTGGCGTTTGGATTTTGAAAAAACGCGACAAGGACCCCTTGATGTTCCTTTATAGCGGTGACAAGTTACTAATTTACGAGGCTGACTAATCCGTCATCCACACAGATTAACACAAGAACGGTTCCGCCTCCCCCCTAATTGTTTTTTTTGTGGGGGGAGGCGGAGTTGTTTTTATGTGACGATAACCTTCAATCCGGTAATGTTACCAAGTCACATACACGACTTTTCCCCCCCCAAAAAAAAGACATCCTCCACACTTTGTTGTGTACCACTGCAACTCACTCACCCACAAGGGGACTTCTACTACCAAACTCAATCATCTGGTAAATAAGCCCCAGGACCGAAAATAGTTTTGGCATAAGGGGTGATGGGAATATGTTTAGAAAGCCAGAAAATAGGTAGAACAACTGTTTGGATACCATTGCAATATGGACTAATTTCGTAAAGTTGATAGACAAGGTTTATTGTACTTCGGGTAGAATCAATATAAAAGTCGGTAGGAATTGGCAATGTTGCGGCATGCTGATATTCTCCAAATAGGTTGTCGAAGGTAGCTTTATTGGTTACGAGATCCTGCACTGCTCGAACAATAACCTCACCCAAGCGGGATGTATCAACCAAATCATTGAGATGGACGATACGTCGGGTATCCAAATCAACGGTTATGTAATGCGTGGCATAAAGTCCATGAGCTGCAAAGGCAACAAGCCCCTCCTGATTGAAGACGAATGTAAGGAGGTTACTGTCGGCAACGACATCGCTCTCAATCTTGGCATAGTTGTAATGGATACCTACTGGGAGTGTGTCAACTAGGCGCTTCTGAAGAATCGGGAGTCCATCTTCATAGATCCAGCTGTTGTTTAACCATTTGTCGGCAGCTTGCTGAAAATTGGTAGCGGTACTGTCACCAAAAACACGTAAAATTATTTCCCGTTCGTCTTCAGGACTAAGGAGACCATCAGCAGGCCAGAAAAGAGAATATCGATTATCCACACCAAGTGTATCACCCTCTGGCCAAAGTTGCTTTTCGGAGGTAAGGAGAATACTCCGAGAATCCTGAAAGAGTTGAGTAGGTCTATTATTGTCGGCTGTATGTTGACAGGCAGAAAGCCACATCACCAGCATTAGCGCAAAAAATGGAATAATCTTTTTCATCGGGTATTGATTTACTGTATAAAAAGAGGTCGCACAAGGCGACCTCTGTCTGATTGTATTGGCAACGCAAAAAACGTCAAAGATTTACTTTGCAACTGAGGTAAGCATAAAGGGAAGTTGCATTTTCGGGAGTAATGTGATACTGGATAGCTGGAGCGATGGAAACCATGCGGTTGACATGATAGTCGACACCGGCAAAAACGTTCTGTCCATCATGTTCGTAGCGGAAAGCGCTGTTGTATTTATCGCTGGAAACTCCCCGGTCATAACGACAGAAGATGTTGAGCTTAGGACTAACCTTTCCGACAGCATAAACAGAGAGGCCAGTCGCATTGTCGCCCTTGATGTAATCGGAGGCAAAGCGCATATTATATTCAGCACCAATGCGAAAATAGCGATGGTCGTATCCGGCAAAGAAATGGAGATTCTTGCGAGCCACATTATTGACGACTGTATCGGATAAGGTGTCATGAGTATGGATGTCACCATAGACGCGAATGTCGAAATGTTCGAAGGGACGGATGTCGAAACCAAGGGCGTAAAGATAATGGTCATCGAGTTGAATGTTACGGTAGCCCTCGCCATTGAGCATACTCACATCAGCGCTCAACCAACTACAGAAGTCATACTTGACATTAAAGCCGAGGTCGGCAACATTGCCATAGCCATAGAGGTCAAACATAGAACGACCCACATAGCGCAAACCCCAGTATTTCTCGCTCAACCAAGCGTGCGAGGTGGGAATGATACCAGCAGTAACGGTGAAACCTTGATTCTGATACTGCGCGAAAGCATTTTTAACAAATACACGCTCGATGCTACTTTCGGTAGCCTCGGCGGCGTCAAAAATAACAGTGGCAGTCCAATGAGGGTCGAACATATATTTATAGCCAAGGTATGCGCGCTCCATTTGGAAGCCGTTCTGCTTCCATACATCGGCACTATTGGTAGCACCAAGATGCTCAAAAAGGGTTACAATGACTTGGCCATGAGGACGGAAAGCATCACGCTTGCACTCATCACCCTGGTGAGGACACTGGGGATGACCTTGCCGACTACACTGAGGCTGCCCCTGACAGGGGCACTGAGCGTGACCCTGCTCTCTACACTGAGACTTGGCTTGGTGTGGACATTGGGTATGCCCTTTTTCGCAATGGTGAGGACCGTCCTGGTGGGCTTGGTCACAATGAGGCTTATCCTTCTTTTCCTGACAACACTGGGGCTTCTGATCGGGGCGTTGTTCAGGTTGCTGGGCCATTGCAGTGGAGCAAAGAAAGGCAACAGCAAGCGTTACTACAGTAAATAACTTCTTCATAATGTACAATTTACAATTTATTTTCGTTCATTTTTGGTGTTGCAAAGATAGAAAATCTTTTAGAACTTGCAAAAAAAATCGTATCTTTGCATTTTCAAAATAGTCTTCCTACCCCGCAAAATAATGAACAGCATGGCAACGTCTTTCAAATACACCTCGGCCAATGTGGCTGTACAGCAAATCCGCTCTGGCGATTATTATAATACTCCCGGAATTTTAGACAACCGCATAAGTTGCAGAAAGAAAAATTTTTAGTACCTTTGCGGCAAAGAACTAAAATTACGAT
>CAZAAK010000040.1:0-21627 GCA_964483145.1 uncultured Bacteroidaceae bacterium | reverse complement strand
TAGGCTTCGGGCTGGGTATTTATGCTCTTTTGAGTTTTACCGGACAGCAATAATTAATAATCAAAAAAATATAAAAAACTATGCCAAAAATAATACCATCGATTCCGGGGCTTAAGGGACACACCCAAGAGTACACTTTTTACACACGCTGCGGCGAGAGCTATGTGCGCCGGCGGCACAACGACCACGTGCGGCGCAGCCTGACGCACGCCCAACTGAGCAATAGGATGAAGCTAAACAACACGGGCGCTTTGTGGAGATCGTTTGGGGAGGGTGAGAAGCCCATAGCGGAAGGGGAAGGCCTACAGAGGGCGTATAGAGGTTTTATGTCGCAAGGGATGCGGAGAGAGCCGGTGTACCTGCGGCGGGAGCAGTGGGCCAGCGGAGCCAGCATAGTGGTGGATGTAGCAGTGGCAGAAGGAAGGCTGAAAGCAATTGCAGCACCGCATATGGGAGCAAGGATAGTAAGCGACGTGCGGCTGGGTGAGCTGGACACGAGCCGATGCAGCGCAGGGGAGTTTGCCCAAGCAGTGATAGAACACAACGAGGGCTACTGCCAAGGCGACAGCCTATGGGCGGTATGCTGCCGTCAGAAGTGGAGCAAGACCTTGCAGATGCCTTATAGCCAAAGTAGCATAGTGCGGCTGTGGCTGGACGTATGCGACCAGGCTGCGCTGGGGGAGCGCATAGGAGGGAGCATATGCTTTGCCAACCTAGGCGGCTACTTGGCCACAGGGGAGGATGTGATAGGAGGGGTGGCATGGCTGCACGTTCGCGGGGCGGGGAAGGAGATGCAATGCTCCAGTGGGAGGCTGTGCGTGAACAACCCCATGATAGGGCAGTACCAGAGCGCCGAAGCCCAAGCGCGCGCGGGGGAGAGCTACGGGGGATTTACGGAGGAAAGTTAGGAATTAGGAATTAAACAATTGATAATGATATGATAGAGAATAGATACACCACCAAGAGGGGCGCCACTGGGGATACCTTGGGGCGAGGAGCGGCCGGCCGATATATGGCGTGGGCTGGCGGCTGCGAGGAAGAAGAAGATTGCTGCAAAAAATATCCGGTGCGGCCCTACGGCAAGAGCGAGCTGGCATTGGCCTACACGCAAGGGAGTATGTCGGAACGCGCTGCCCTGAACTGGCTGCACAACGAGATAGAACACTACCCTGGGCTGAGCGAGCGACTGCGTGAGCTGGGCTACTACGCCACACAAAAGGTGCTGACCCTGGCGCAAGTGCGGGCGATATTTGAGGCTATCGGGGAACCGTGAATAATTTATAATTTACAATTTATAATTTACAATTTTGGGGAGGGGAGCTTAGCGGCAAAGGCATGTTGCTAAGCTTTCTTTTTTAGCCAAGTGAGCTGTTTTTTGGCATAGTGCCAAGTGTTGAGGCGGATGGCGTCAGCTACTTCTTGGCGCTGGGTTTGGGTGAGCGGAAAGGGTTGCCCTGCGGGTTCCCAAAGAGCAAAGAATTCCTTGTAACCTACGGTGTTCATGGTGCCTTGGTGGCGCAGGTGGAAGACGCTGCGAGCTTCCGCTTCGAGACCTTGTTGCATCATCGAGTCGACCCGGGAATCTATTCGTTGCCGTAGTTCGGTTCGCCCGCGGTTGATTACTTCCACTGTTGTTTCAAAGGGGCGGGGTCTGTGGGGTTGGTTGACAATTTTGCTGTAGGGGATGCCAGCGGTGAGAGTCACCTCCAAGGCTCGCTGGATGCGGACGCCATTGGCAGGATCTACCAGAGCGTAGTAGTCGGGGTCGAGCAGGCGAAGCATAGCACGTAGGCTGCCAACGCCTTCTTGGCGTAATTTGTTTTGAAGTTCCTGGCGCAGGCCTGGGGCAGGGTCGGGGAGGAGGGCGATGCCGTGGCGGAGAGCATCGACATAGAGGCCGCTGCCGCCTACTGCTACTACGGTATCGTGGGTTAGGAACAACTTTTTTAGACAAGCCAATGCTTCCTGCTCAAAGGTAAAGACGTTGAATGGTTCCAGGGCCGATCGGCAGGCAATGAAATGATGCGTAGCTGCGGCTAGTTCCGCCGGGGAGGGACGAGCCACGCCAATGTTTAGCTCGGAGTAGAACTGGCGCGAGTCGCAGGAGAGGATTTCGGTATCCCACAGCTGAGCCAGCTGGATGGCGCGGGCGGTTTTGCCTGAGGCAGTAGGTCCTAAAATAAAGTGTAGTCTTTTGATATAATACAGTTTTGCGAAATAACTTGCGGGGGTGTCATTTTCTCTCGACACTCGTTTTTTGATTTTCCTGGGAGGTGGGGTCAACCGGGGGGTTGTTGGTAGGGCTAATACCTAATTGGGCAGCTTTTTCGAGCATCATATGCCAAGCAGCATTGCGGTTGTTGGGGATAGCCCCATCGAGGATAGCGTCTTTGATGGCATCTTTGATAATACCTACTTCGCGGCAAGGAGGGATGCCAAAGGTGTGCATAATGTCCTCCCCCGTAACAGGGGGCTGGAAATTGCGAATACGGTCTTTTTCTTCAATCTCTACCAATTTTTGGCGAACGATTTCGAAATTTCTCATGTATCGGCGCACCTTTTCCTCGTTTTTGCTGGTGATGTCGGCCCTGCAGAGTAGCATCAAGTCGTCAATATCGTCCCCAGCATCAAACAGTAGGCGACGCACGGCAGAGTCGGTAACTTCATCCTCGGCAAGAATGATGGGGCGTAGGTGTAGCAAGACCAACTTTTCCACATACTTCATTTTACCATCCAAGGGAAGGCGTAACCGAGTAAAGATTTTTTTCACCATTTTGCTGCCCCTTACCTCGTGGCCGTGGAAGGTCCAACCCAGTTTAGGGTCGTAGCGTTTGGTTGCGGGCTTGCCGATGTCGTGTAATAGAGCTGCCCAACGTAACCACAAATCGCCCGAGTGATGGGCAACATGGTCCACCACTTCTAGGGTATGATAGAAATTGTCCTTGTGCCCACGACCATCCACCATTTCAACACCTCCCAGGTTGCAGAATTCGGGAAAGAAAAGATGCAGTAACCCAGATTTTTCCAACAACCTAAAGCCTATCGATGGCTTAGGAGAGAGTACAATCTTGTTGAGTTCGGAAGTGATGCGTTCCATGGAGACAATTCTAAGACGTTCGGCATTGCGTTGGATAGCCTCGAAAGTGCTGTCTTGTATATAGAACCCTAGTTGAGAGGCAAAGCGGACGGCGCGCATCATTCGCAAAGGGTCATCGCTAAAGGTGATGTCGGGGTCCAAAGGGGTGCGGATGAGTCCGGCATCGAGGTCGCGAATACCCCCAAAGGGGTCGGTTAGCGTGCCAAAGGTGTCGCTGTTGACAGAAACAGCCATGGCGTTGATAGTGAAGTCGCGTCGATTTTGGTCATCTTCGAGAGAGCCGTTCTGCACAATGGGTTTGCGGCTATTGAGATGATAGCTTTCCCTACGAGCACCAACAAATTCGATTTGCCATTTTTGGCCGTCGTGGTGGTAGGTGAAAGCGGCAGTGCCAAAATTCTTGAACACAGATACTTCGATGTTTTGACTGATGGAAGATGCGGCGGTTTTGGCCAATTCGATGCCATCACCCACGCACACGATGTCGATATCGGTGCAGTGTCGCCCGAGAAAATAGTCGCGCACCACTCCCCCCACAGCATAGGCTCTCACGCCTAATTTGTCGGCTGCATCGCCCACAATTCTGTAGATAGGGTTGTTTAGTAAGACGTCCACGATGATTTGCAGTTATTTAAATAGTGTAGGGTAAAGAATGCTGTGCGCGAAGCATGATTATTGTTCATTGGAATAGTCCTTCCGTTCAACCAAATTGCCTTCCTTATCGTAGAACTCCCAAATGCCCACCCGTTTACCATGCTCGTATTTACCTTGGTAGTAGGGGACTCCGTTTTCGTGGTAGACCACATAGGGGCCATCCTGCAAACCATCAACGAAACTAGCCTCCACTTGAATTTTGCCATCGGGGAAATAGAAGTAAACCTTACCCTGACGCAGCCCTCCCCCCAGCCGCTCGGTGCTGCGGACGGTATAGTTGCTATAGAACTGCACCACATCTTGGTGGTTGCCGCTGAAGAAGGAGACAGTGCTTGGGGTTCCGAACATACCCATGTCGGAAACTACAGCCGAGTCGAGCTGGCCATCGTAGTAGGGGCCACCACCACGGTTAAAGAAAACCCAATTGCTGCCAAATTGGTGATTTTGCGTAAAATCGCCGCTAGCGAACAACTGACCATTGTCCCAATAGTAGTGCCAGATGCCATCTGGGACCTCGGGCTTGCCGCTGAACTTTTTTTCGAATTGCAGCTGACCATTTTGGTAATACATTTTTTCGCCCACGCGGGTAGGATTTTGCTTTTTTCCTTTTTCCAGAATTACCACCATAGGCTCTCCGGAAGGATAACTTTGGACAACTTTTTCGCGGACCCGATTGCACGAACTAGCCAGCAAGGTGGCAAGAAAAATGGCAGCAATGGTTTGAATTCTATATTTCATGAGTATATGCAGTTTTTTGTTAGGTGTTTATTTTGCTCGAAAGAATATGGAGATGGGCACCCCGTGAAAGTCCCACATTTCGCGCAAACGATTCTCGACGAAGCGTTTGTATGGGTCGCGGATATATTGTGGCAGGTTGCAGAAGAACACAAACTGAGGGTAGCGAGTAGGCAATTGAGTGATATACTTGATTTTAATCCATTTGCCTTTGACCGAAGGTGGAGGGTTTTGCTCTTTGACAATGGGCAACAGGCGCTCGTTCAACTCGCTGGTGGAGATATGCCGACTGCGGGCCTCGTAGACCTGTTTGGCAGTTTCCAATACCTTGAAGATGCGTTGCTTGTTGAGTACACTGGTGAAGATAATCGGCACATCCTCAAAGGGAGCGATGCGGCTACGAATGAGTTCTTCGAACTGTTTGTGAGTGTTGGTTTGCTTTTCGATAAGGTCCCATTTGTTCACCACAATAACAACCCCCTTGTTATTGCGCTGGATAAGGGAGAAGATATTCAGGTCCTGCTGTTCCAACCCTTGGCTTGCATCGAGCATAAGGAGGCAGACGTCGGAGTTTTCGATAGCACGAATGCTGCGCATGACGGAATAGAACTCCAGATTTTGGCTTACCTTGGATTTCTTGCGAAGACCAGCGGTGTCGACGAAGTTGAAGTCGAAGCCGAACATGTTGTAACGGGTATAGATGCTGTCGCGAGTGGTGCCGGCAATGGGGGTGACAATATTGCGGTCTTGCCCAGTAATAAAGTTGATGAAGGAGCTTTTGCCAACATTGGGGCGACCCACCACGGCAATACGAGGAAGGCCTTCGGTGTCGTCGTCCTGCCCACAGTCAAAGTCGTTCACCACCAAGTCCAACAAATCCCCAGTGCCGCTACCAGTGATGCCAGCAATAGGCACAGGGGTGCCCAACCCGAGGGCATAGAATTCCGCCAAGTTTGCCATTTCTTTGGAGTTGTCGACCTTGTTGGCCACTAGAATCACTTTTTTAGGGCTTTTGCGTAGCATCCGAGCGACGTCCTCATCCATAGGGGTGAGCCCCTGGCGAGCATCCACCAAAAACAGGATGGTGTCGGCTTCCTCTATGGCTAGTTGTACTTGTTTGCGAATTTCCACTTCAAATTCATCATCGCCTCCCATCACATAGCCACCGGTGTCGATGATGGAAAAACACTTGCCATTCCAGTCCGACTTACCGTACTGACGGTCGCGAGTTACGCCCGAGGTTTCGTCAACGATGGCTTTTCGGCTCTCGGTGAGACGGTTGAAAAGGGTGGACTTGCCTACGTTGGGTCGTCCGACTATTGCTACGATATTGCTCATTGGATGAAGGATTGAGATTGTCTGATAAGTTATTTTAGGCCTACCCAATTGATGCCTGTCAAAATGTGTGCAGCCTTGATTTTTTGGGGGTTCATGCTAGTGATATATTCAGCGGCCACAAAAAATTGTAGCCTTTTAGCCAAACTGAGGGTGAGGGCGCAACCGGGATTGAGCCACGACATACTTTGGCCGTTGAAGGTAAAGGAGTTGACGGCGGAAAGCTCCAGAGAGTTGAAGAGGTTGAGGTGGGCCGAGAGTGTGTTATTGCAGGCAAAGCGGCTACTCCATCCGCTATACCACTGCCCCTGAAAGAGATAGCCTACCTTCAGGAGTTTACCTATCGAAGCGGAAGCACCGACATAAAGCTTTGTGGGTAAAGAGCTCCGGTAGGTGCTTTGGGTTGTGGTGTAGTCTATCATGGCCAAAAGACTATCTTTAAGGCGGCCGATAAAGGCGGTATCGATGGTTCCCTGGCTCAACAACGAGTTAAGGTCTAGCCCGCTGAAAGAGATGGTCATATCCTTTTGCTTTGGTACAATGGTGGTTAGGTTCTGCCTCCACCGAATTCCGGGGCCAAGGTCGACTAGGCTGAAGCTGAAGTCGAAGATGCCAAGTTCGAATTTGGCACCCAAGTCAAAGGTAAATCCCAAACTATTGGGGAACAATGCTTTGAGGCTGTCGGAGCTGAATTTGAAACTTCCATCGGCAATTTGCATGATAGGAACCACGCCTGCGGTGTGCACCAAATAATCCGAGCTCAAGCGCATCGTGCTCACATCCTCTGAGGTGAGGAGGTTAACGGAGAGGTTGTCTATGGCGATGTTGGCAATGCCGTCGAGAATGTTCAACCGGCCTCCGATAGTGAGCGGAGCGACTGGCAATTCAAAGGCTGCCCCCACCGAGGCATAAGCAAAAAGTTGGCTACGGAAGATATTTTCGTCGCCAAACTCCACTTGGCCAGACCCGTTTAGGTTGCCTTGAGTGATAAAATCTATCAAGCCCATGGGCACGTTGAGGGATAGTTGCGTCCTAAGGCCTGTCGAAGCCGTAAGGTGGAAGCCCTTGCCAGTGGTAAGCCCGAAGCCAAGCAAGTTGATATCGTTGTTGTTGTACAATCCGCAACCATTCGTTTTCAGTTTGGTGAGAAGTTCGTTGACATCTAGCACCGAAACTTGCCGCTGGTGGTCGTAGTGTAAGCCGAGCTCGTTGTAGGAAAGCGGCAAGCCCAGTTGCAGGCTAACCTTGGAGGTGGTAAAATACCACCCCGATGACTTGGGGAAGAGGGCTGGGTTGTAGGCGTTCGACCAAGGGGAACGTATAGCATGGTAGAACACTGCGTTGTCGGCAATCCCCTGAGCGTGCGAGGAGGGGGGAAGAGCCACTCCCAAAAATAGCATCATAACAGATAAAATACGGAAAGTCTGTTTCATATGAGACTATTATTTGGTGAACGGAAGGCTAGAAAGGTCAATTGGGACGGATATGTGGGCGTGTGGCGACACTACCACATAGGATCGCACCTCTAGGCGATCGTTGCCGCGAACAGCCACAAAGGGGTTGCCCGCTGGATTGGAGGTATTGAGGTTGACTTTGTACGCCACTTTGCGCGTACCGCTGAGTTGCCTTAAATTTTCAAGAGAGAGGTGCAGGTTGAACTGAGAGCGGGTCGACCCATTGGATGCATAGGTGTTCTCGTAGCCCTGCAAAACTGTCACCGGCGAGGGCGCTATTTCGAAATCTCCATTAAAGATGGTGCCTAAAGTGGGCATGCCGTATTGGTCGAGAAAAGTTAGGTCGAAGTTCAGCCCTAGAGGCAACCCATTGTCGACTATCAAGGCTAGGTAGCAGTTCGAGTCGTTGAGGCTGATGTTGTAGTAGTTGCCACTTAGTGCGTCCTGCTCGAGGCTCCTAAGTTGCTCCTCCAGATTAGTGAGGTTCAACTCCATGGTGTCGGTATAGTTGACGTTGATACTGCGGAAGTTGAGCGGTAGCTCCAGGCGGGCATCTAAGTCGATGGAAACACTGTCCACGCCAATGTAGTTCATCTGCTCACGGAAGGTTGACCCCTCCGCCAATTGGTTGGCAGGTAGTGCGATGCAGAGTCGGACGGCGTATTCCACGCAATAGGGCCTGTGCTCCACAACATGGCGGATGTTGTGGTCTTTTAAAATAGAGAGTCGTTTTGAATCAATGAGTTGTGTAATACTCACTTCGTCTGTAGCTATTAGCAGCGGCAAGGTTTCGCTATAGCCATCGAGGCAGTTAATTTTGAGCATTACCGAGTCGAACGAAAGATTACATCCCTCGGCTAGCACCTCTTGAAACGAACTGTTCACATAGCCCTGCACATCGGCTTCCAAACTGACCAAAAGTTCGTTTATTCTGAGCGTGTTGGTGTCGTAGTCCTGCAATTTTTCAAACAGGTCAATTTTTTCTGTGCCGCTGAGGATGTGGTGCAGGCGGAGGGTGTCGGATTTAGTATTTTTTTGAGCCAAAGCCCCTTTCTCCATCGCCCAAGAAAGAGTGGCATGTTGATGGTAGTCGTATCGGAACGAAACAATGTCGTCTTCGCCTACGTACACAGTGATAGCTTGGCTAGTGTCGACCATTCCGACAAGGTCGGCCATATTGGTGGACATCCTAGCTAGGGGAATCCCGTAGACAGGGTCGAAAGAGCCTTGTATCTCTAGCGGATGCCGAAGCTCTGAAAAGTAGTCCTTGCTACACCCAACCAAAAGAAGGGACAATAATAGCGAACAAGCAATAAAACTATGTTTCATAAGCTTTTATGGTTAGATTTTACAAGTTTGCATCGGGATTCGGTTTGCAAAAGTACACATTTTTTGTCACATAACAAAATTTGCAAACCTCTGACACCAATCGGCGCGGCATCTGTGCTATTGATTTTTGGAATGGTTATTAGCTTTTTAGTATTCTTTTTTTTGTTAAATCGAAGCAAAAAGATGGTGGAATGGAGAAAAAAACGTACCTTTGCGACTTGAAACCATGGCAAGAAGGAAGCATCTTCCACAACCAGTAACCGTATGCTATTAACCTCAGTGACATGAAAAAAATTGCAGTATTGTTCGCCACTTTGTTGTTAGGGCTTGCTATGCGAGCTCAGGAAACATATGTCTATGCTTTGCGCGACACTGTTGGACTTAAGTTGGATATTTACCGACCTACCTCACCCCGGGCCGATAGCGCCTGCGTGCTATACCTCTTTGGGGGTGGCTTTGCCACTGGAGCGCGTGGCGATGCACATGCTATAAAAATCTGTCAGATGTTAGCCGACAGAGGCTTTGTGGCTGTAGCAATGGATTACAGGCTTTACTTTAAACACCCCGCCAGAACTTCGCTATTGAGAGCCTACATGCTATTCGATACTGCCATTTGTTGGGCTGTTGAGGACTGTGCCGATGCCATCGCCTTCCTGTGTAGAGGTGCCGACAGTCTGCATTTGAACCCTAAGCGGATGATTCTCACTGGGAGTAGCGCCGGGGCCATCACCGTGTTGCAGACCGACTACTGCCGCGCCAACCAACTGCCCTTGGTGGATCGGTTGCCCAAGAACTTTGTGCCGGCAGCGGTCGTCCCGTTCTCAGGTGCTGTTTTCTGCCGCAACAGAGCCATGCGCTACGCCACCCCTCCGGCCCCTACTTGCATGTTCCATGGCACCGACGACCGAATTGTTGCCTACCACCGCTTCCGTGGCTCGCTGGGTATATCGCTCTTTGGGTCCAATTATTTGGCTAGAGTTTTTGAGAAGAATGGCTACAATTATTGGATTCTGCGCTATCGCGACCGCGGTCACGAAATAGCTTCTGCTCTCCCCAACCTAATGGACGAGTTCTGTACTTTCGTGGAGGCTGTTTTGGCAGGCAGGGTGATGCAGTACGATGCCGTTTGCCACGATGCTAGCATCAAGCGAACGAAATGGTCGGACATGAGCCTGCTTGACTTGTACAGGAAATAGCCGGCCGTGCCTGCATCCCTCCCGCTTGCCTGCGATATGTTTGTTGGGCGACTTCGTCCGTTAGGCTAGTCCTTCGACCTTACCACCGTCAGTGCGTAGCCTTTTTCTGCGTTTAGGCTCGACTCCATTATGGCAGACCTCGGCATTTGTGTCAGCAATTCCTTTATGGAGCTGTTGATTCCCAACCCAGTGTATTTGAATAGTGCTTCCTTTTGAGTCCATAACAGGGCAAACTCTTGTTCGGGATGTTCTGCTTTCCTCACCCGCATCAACTCTTTGGTATTCAAGGTATATTTTAATAATTGGTCCGAGGGCAGCCTAAAGCCTTCCACATCCACTCCCACGGGGTGATCCCCTATTGCCACGGCAATGGCTCGCCTTGTATGGCTTAGGCTAAAATGCACACTTCCTATGTTCCTCAGCCGGGGTTTGCCGTGTGCTCCGTATTCGAAATCTGGCAAGACACCCTCCAGCACAATCCCATGCTCCACCAACAACCCTTGCAGCATCACATAGGATTTTAGGCTAGTGTATTGGCCCAAAACATGCTTGAAATCAAGTGCTTTTCGGCGGCGCCATTCCGGTACCAATTCCAGCAGCCGTTGCACCTCCAGCTCGGTGCACTGCTCCATAGCGTCAAAAACTCTTAGGTTGAACATTGTAGGAATAACAAAATGTGCTGTATAGAAAAAAGGTGCCCGGCTATTCGCAAGCCCAGGCACCTAAAACTGTTTTTTCTTGCGGCTACAGTCCTTTGATGGCCGCCCGGAAACTTTGGATGATGCTGCGCGAAGAGTAGGTGGCACCACTCACCACGTCCACTTTGTGCTTGCGAGCCTTGCCAGGCTTCATGCCGTTCCAACTTTCCATCAGCCCCGACTGGGTCACCAACTGTAGAAAGCGGGGGGTCTCTCCATTTTTCAGCAACAGCACTTTCTGTACGCGTTTATTGGCATCCAAAGCCACTAGCAGGGGAGTCTCGCCGGCATAGCCTGTGATTCCGTCACTAGCGGGTTTTGAGTAGACGGCATACCCTATCACTCGCTTCTGCGCATCGTAGACTACAGTCCACTTTGCTTGCGCTTTGATGTTTTTGGCCCTAGGGTAGGCTTGAACAATTTCCGTAGGCACTTGTGCCATTGCTGGCAAAATCATAAAGCCTAGCAACACCACTGCAAACAGTTGTTTCATTTTGCGTAGTTGTTCAAAATTTAGAGCAGAGTACAGTTAACTATTCGGCAAAATATTCGTAGAAGTAAGGGATGGTTTCGATGCCTTTGAAGAACTGCTGTAGCGGGTAGTTCTCGTTGGGCGCATGAATGTCGTCGCTACCTAGACCAAAGCCCATCAGGATACTCTTGAT
Source organism: uncultured Bacteroidaceae bacterium (assembly GCA_964483145.1). Lineage (GTDB taxonomy): Bacteria > Bacteroidota > Bacteroidia > Bacteroidales > P3 > Colimorpha. Next base: position 10,464 of record CAZAAK010000040.1, on the reverse strand, counting down.
GCCCAAGATTTTTTCGAACCCAGCTATAATGGGGATGCTTCCGCCGCTACGGGTGGGGATGGGGCGTTTGCCATAGGTGGTCTGCATGGCCTTTTCTGCGGCCTTATAGGCTTTCATTTCTAGCGGGCTCACATAGGCTGCCCCACCATGGCATGGCGTCACTTTGACGTGTACACATTCCGGAGCAATGCTCTCAAAGTAGTTCTTGAATAGTTCGCTGATTTTGGTATAGTCCTGGTTGGCAACCAACCGAGTGCTGATCTTGGCGTAAGCCTTGCTAGGAAGCACCGTCTTGGAGCCTTCGCCTGTGTAGCCACCCCAAATTCCGCAAACGTCCAAACAGGGGCGAATGCCGGTGCGCTCTTTGGTTGTAAAGCCTTTTTCGCCATGCATGGCCTTGATGTCCAACTCCTTCTTGTAATCCTCCTCGTTAAAGGGGGCCTGAGCCATTAGGGCACGTTCCTGGTCGCTGATATTCAACACATCATCGTAGAACCCAGGAATGGTGATGTGGTTGTCCTGGTCATGTAGGCCGGCAATCATCTTACAGAGGATATTGATTGGGTTGGCAACGGCGCCGCCATAGATGCCGCTGTGCAAGTCGTGATTGGCGCCGGTCACTTCCACTTCCCAATAGCATAGGCCGCGCAGACCACTGGTGATGCTAGGCACATCGGGGGCTATCATGCTGGTATCGCTTACCACAATAACGTCGGCTTTCAGCATTTCCTTGTGGGCTTCGCAGAAGCCATACAAGCTCCCCGAACCAATTTCCTCCTCACCCTCGATCATAAACTTTACGTTACAGGGCAGTTGCCCAGTCTTAACCATAAACTCAAACGCTTTGGCTTGCATGAAACTCTGCCCCTTGTCATCGTCGGCACCACGAGCCCAAATCTTGCCATCCTTGACAACGGGTTCGAAAGGGGAGGTGTGCCATTGGGCCAAAGGCTCCACAGGCATGACATCCATGTGCCCGTAAACCAACACAGTAGGTTTCTTCGGGTCGATGATTTTTTCGCCGTAGACCACGGGGTTGCCAATAGTGGGCATCACCTCGGCCTTGTCGCAACCGGCTTGTAGCAGATATTCTCTCCACTTCTCGGCGCAACGCATCATGTCGGCCTTGTGTTCGCTCTCGGCACTAATGGACGGAATGCGAATTAGGTCGAACAGTTCTTCTAAAAAGCGATCCTTGTTCGCCTCAATGTAAGCTTTTACGTCTTTCATAATGTTGTGTTTTGTTGAGTTTTCGAGTGGCTGATAATTGTTCTCTTAACTATTGTGCATTATCTGTTTATGCATTTTTGGGGCGCACTTGCCGCTCCCTCTTGCCCCCTCACTGCATTCGCTCCAACGACTTTGCAAAGGTACAACTTTTTTCCGGAAATGGACAAAAAAAGTTTCTTAGCCAGGCCAATTCCCTGCGCACTTACCCTTGATGGACCTTCCTTCCGCACATTCCGTGCAAGGCGCAGCAACAACACTGCTCGTTGCATTTCTCAGAATTCTTTTTGGCCTTGCGCCCTTTGGCAACCATCCACCCCAGTACTCCTACCCAAAGCGCAAGGACCAAGAACAATATTATGTACGATGCCAAATTCATATCACATTAGTATCGAGGCAACTAGGTATGCTACAAAGCTCACCACCCATGCCACCAAGCACTGAAAAAGCACCATTGCCACCGCAGCCTTTGTGCCCTGTTCGCGTTTGACCGTGGCAATGGCTGCCACGCAAGGAGTGTAGAGTAGGCAAAAAACTACTAACGGTATGGCAGTGAGTGTGCTGACAACGCTTACTGCATCTAGCACTTCAAGTGTCATTACAACACTTTCCTTGGCCATAAAACCGCTTACTAGCGCGGTTACTACCTGCCAACTGTCCAGCCCCATAGGTCTGAAAATTGGTGCTATCACACCTGCAATGGAAGCCAACATGCTGCCTGATCCATTCTCAACCACACCAAAGTGAAAGTCGAATTTCTGCAGAAACCAAATGACGATAGTGGCTAGAAAAATGACAGTAAAGGCACGCTGGAGGAAATCTTTGGTCTTGTCCCACAGCAAGTGGCCCACATTCTTTGCACCTGGCATGCGGTAGTTGGGCAACTCCATCACAAATGGAGCCGCTTGGCTCTTGTTGCCGACCTGTTTGCTTGCAGCAGCTACCGCAATGCCCACAACGATGCCTAGCAGATACATGCCAAGCGTAACCATCCAACTGTTTTCCGGGAAGAAATTGGCAGCAAAGAAGCCGTAGATGGGTATCTTGGCCGAGCAACTCATATACGGAATCAGCAGTACGGTGAGTCTGCGGTCGCGCCTGGAGGGGAGAGTTCGCGACGACATGATGGCGGGTACAGAACATCCAAAACCCACCAGTAACGGTACTATACTGCGCCCCGAAAGACCCACGCGGCGCAACAGTTTGTCGGTTACAAAAGCCACTCGTGCCATGTACCCGCTGTCCTCTAGAAGGCTCAAGAAGAAAAAGAGCAATATGATAATCGGCACAAAGCTGGCCACAGCACCCACACCGCTGATTACTCCGTCCACCACCAGCGACTGCACCACTTCCGACACCCCCCAATGGGTCATCGCATTGGTCGAAACCATTCCCAACCATTCGAAGAACATTTCCAGCAATCCTTGCAAAGGCCCGCCCAACAGTTCGATGGAGAGGTAGATAACTGCAGTCATCACCACCACAAAGACTGGTAGCGCTGTCCACCGCCCCGTCAAAACCCTGTCGATTTTGCGGCTGCGCAGATATTCCTTGCTTTCACGCGGTTTGACAACCGTTTGGTGGCACAGCCTGCGGATGAAGCTGAATCGCATATCCGCAATGGCGGCTGCACGGTCCAATCCGCGGCTGTGCTCCATCTCCTGCACAATATTCTCGATGGCGTCCTGCTCTGTGGAGTCCAGTTGCAAGGCTGCCAATACATCCTTGTCTCCCTCTACTATTTTGGTGGCAGCAAACCGCAAGGGTATCCCAGATGCAGCAGCGTGGTCCTCTATCAAGTGCATAATGCTGTGTAGGCAGCGATGAACAGCCCCTCCATTATCCTCCTTGTCGCAGAAATCCTGTCGCAGAGGTCGTTCTTGATATTTGGCCACATGCAGGGCGTGGTCGACCAACTCATCGATGCCCTCGTTTTTGGCAGCCGAAATCGGCACCACCGGAATGCCCAAAATACGTTCCATTTCGTTCACACGGACGGTGCCACCGTTGTTCCGCATCTCGTCCATCATATTTAGAGCTAGCACCATAGGAATGTCTAACTCCATCAGTTGCATCGTCAAGTAGAGGTTGCGTTCGATGTTGCCTGCATCCACAATGTTGATGATGCCTTTTGGGTGTTGCTGTAGGATAAATTGCCGGCTCACCAGTTCCTCCTCAGTGTAGGTGGAGAGGCTGTAGATGCCAGGTAGGTCGGTCACGCAGGTGTTGTCGTGACCTAGGATGACACCGTCCTTGCGGTCCACAGTCACGCCGGGGAAGTTACCCACATGCTGCCTCGAGCCAGTCAACTGGTTGAAGAGGGTGGTTTTTCCGCAGTTTTGCTGGCCTGCTAGGGCAAAGGTTAGCTGGGTTCCTTCGGGCAATGCCTTGTCCTTGTGCTCGCGCCGGCTTCGGGCCGAACGGCAGATATCATCGTCCTCGCCAATGCCGGGGTGGGGGTTATGGTCGGGTAGGTTCACAATATAGGGGATATCGCGTTCTTGGCGGGTCTGTTCACCGGTGTGCCAGGTGTCGGAGTCGTCTTTGCCGCTAGTGTGGGCGATGTCAATCATGGCAGCATCGGCCTTGCGCAAGGCTAGTGCATACCCATGCACCTGCAATTCTAGCGGGTCGCCCATAGGGGCTACCTTCACCAGTTTTACTGTCACTCCGGGTATCACCCCCATGTCCAGAATGTGCTGCCGGTTAGCGCCTTCGCCTCGAATAGCCGTTACCTGTGCCGCCTCCCCAATTTGCAATTCTTTCAGTGTCATATTGTTGTTTTTTTTGTTGCCAAAAGCCAGTCTACCACCGTTCGCTCGTCTTATGCACCTACCTAATTTATAGTGCTTTGTCTATTTTTAAGTGCAATTTAGCCCCCTCGTCAAGTCGGCGCAAAGATACTCTCTTCGCTCCACATGGTGCATCACTACTTGTAGTGATTTTTCTGCTTGGCCTAGGCGGCAGTGTAGTCCCCCCACCAAAAAAAAGCGCTTCTACCTTTCCAAACTCAGAACCTCTGACCCACTGCCAGCACAGCCTTGTATGGCCATAGCCTTCCGTGGTAGGTTTCGAGGTTGAGGATGTTGGTTAGCCCCGCTCGCACCTCGGCATGTACCATCAAGCCCCGTCGGCTTTCGAATCCTGCAAAAACGGCAAACCCCGACCCGAACTTGTCCATCGCATACCAAGGTTCGCCCGTGATGCTGTCCTGCCCCACCTGCAAGGTATAGGGCCATTGTCCCTCGCCATCCATGGCGCCTCCAACCACAAAACGGCTGTAGGGGCCCAGCCCAATAGTCCAGAAATGCTCTCCTGCCGGAAGGCGAATGGTCGCGCCCAGCACAATATCCAGCACCCCCGTGCTCATCATCTCACTTTTTGTCTGCCCTGCTATCCAGCCTGTTCTTTCCATAGCCGGCGCTATAGTCAGCCGGGTGCCCCAAGTTCGGTTGATGTGATATTCTGTGAAGAGGCATATCTCGCCCCCTATGCTTGCTTTGGTACTGAATTTTCCCTGCGGCAGGCTCGCTCTCATACCCGAGATATTTGCTCCTACCAACGCCCCAACGCTTACTTTCTGGCGCTCTGCTGGCTCATCATCGATTTCTTGCGCACTAGCATTGCCTATGGTCAACAAGGTGGCAACAAAAAGTAAGGTTATGTTTCTTATGCTACTATTCATACTACGTCTATAAGGTGAATTTAAAGTCGATGCGTATCATCCCGCGCCTGTTAGCCGGAATTCCTTCCACGTAGGTCAGGCGCCGCACATAGTCCACTCGGATGAATTTGAATATGTTCTCCACGCCTATGCTGTATTCCATATAAGGTTCCTTCCCCAATTGGCCCACCCCTGCGGGCAGTGCAAAAAGTCCTGCACCGTTCTCGGCCGAGGGGCTGTTTTTGGATGTCAACCCGCCATATAGGATGTTGAACCCCACTACTTCGCGCAACCGTAGCTGGTTGATTAGCGGGATGCGGTTCAGCACCCATCCTTTCAAGTGATAGGTGGCAAAGAATGCAACGTATTGGTCCATCACAAATTCCATTGGTTGCATGGTGTTGAAGGCACCCTCGCTCAGCATCAGGCTGCTGTTGGCATCGGGAAAGTAAAGGCGAGGGTAGGGGACTCTGTTCCAAACCATGCCCGATTTGAGTTTAGTTTCGATGTGGCCGAAGGCCCCCAACCAGAATCGCTTTTCGGCAACAAAGTCCGTCCGTTGGTAGAAGAATCCGCCTTCCATGTACCCAACCCGATGGCTCAAGTGGAGCGATGGGGCGTCCCTGTCGATATTCAGCAAGCCCGAGCTCCCCGGCCGGTAGCTCTCCGAGGCCCTGTTGGGCGTGAATCCAAGGTCAAAACGACACTGCGCTTCGCTAAACCGCTCCACACTGCTCAACGTTCCGTCGGCATTCACGCGCTTGTATTGTAGCGCTCCGGCAGGCTCGAACCGTTGTAGCGATGCCCATGCGTCCACGCTTAGGTGGTTGCGCCATTCCTTGTATAACTTTACTGCCAGAGTGCTCACGTACTGCGACTTTCTTGGTCGCCAAGTCGACATTAGGATGTTGTCCCGCGTGTAGCGACCGAAATTTTGCCCCGGTGATTCCAACTCGTAGCCCGCTATCACCTTCAGTCCGCTTCGTGGGGCTTCGTAGGCGTTGTTTTCCTTCTTGTCGAAAGCATAGAGATATTGGGCATTGAACTTGGGCCTTCGGTCGCCAAAACCGTAGGCTAGGTAGCCTTCGGCAAAGTGGTTGGGGTTGAGTCGGGCAGTGGTCATGCCACCTAGCCGCAGCCGCCATCCTTCTTCGTTGTTGTGGCTCAGTGTGTTGAACACAGGCCCAATGTCCACCTTGCTCTCCTGCCGCTCTTTGGTGGTGGGCGCATAGCCTGTTAGGGCTACCTCGCCAATACTTTTCACCGTCTGAAATGCTGGTAGGCGCGCCAGCTCCACCTTCAGGCTGTCGAGCATAGTCTCCTTGAAGGTTAGTTCTATCGGCCGTTGGCTATTCCACACGCGGCGCAGTATCTTTGTGGCCCCTGGCCGGACCACGTGGTATACTCCTGGGCCAAAGATGCTGTCGGGTAGCGCCCGGGCTTGGTCGCCAAAGGCGTAGCGGCTGCATACCGTCACCCGGTGGGCATAGAGCTCCTGCAGTTTCCGGTGAACGTAAAGACGGCAGTAGATGTCCTGTCGGTCAGGAACATAGTGGCTATCATCGAGCTTGGCGTAATGTTGTTCAATGGTTAGGTCGCGCACAAAGTTCAGATTCACCTTTGGCGACACCGTCATTGTGTAACGTGCCACCCGATAGGTGCTGTCCAAAGCAATGTACAGCTGCCCACTGAAGCCGTAGCTCTGCCTGTTGGCTGGCACAAACGACAACTCCACGCACTTCACCCCATCCACCTCCACGGTGTCGGTAATGTGGTATTGATAGAAAGATATAGCCATTGTAGGCGAGAGTGGACCAACAAAGTGGTTGAGCATCAGCTCGATGTCGGCATCATAGATTTCGAATTGTGTGAACATTGCAGCCAGGCTCTCGTCAATGCCTTCCTGCCCCAAGGCCTGGTCTACCCCTTCCATGCGATAGCCCGTTACATATGTGCGGTGTTGGCGAGGTCGGCGTCGGTAGGTCTGTTCCATCATTGTTTCACGCATCGAAACCGTTAGTATCGGGGTGGCGTCAAAGGGGGTCTGGTCGATGTACTTTTCTAGGAAAGGCAAGTGTTTCCATAGCTTGTGCCGGGAAAAGTCCGGCTGAAAGTTGTCCAGCGCCAAGGTCAGTTTTTCGTAGACATCACGGCTGTAACGTTCCTGGCTGGCCAAGCGGTTGCTGTCGCGGTGGGCGATGGCTTTTTGGGCTAGCTCCACAGCGGGATTATGCCGTCGTCGATAGCGGCTACGCCGTCCCCTTTTCGAGGTCACCACCACTTCCTGCAGGGTTTCGGCTTTGGGTGAGAGTTCAATCTTTGCACCGCGTTTCATTACTCCCCGCGCCAGGGTTATCTCTTTGGGCTCGTAGCCTAGCATGTGTAGTTGCACTTTGGTGTGTCCCTCGGTGTTGGTCAGCACAAAGCGCCCGTCCATATCGCTACTGGTGCCGATATGGGTGCCCACAAAACCTACCTGCACAAAAGGCAATTTCTCGCCTGTTTGCGCATCTACCACGCGGCCTTGTATCCCCGTCTTTTCCACCTTTGGGGCTCTTCCCCCCTTGTTGTCTCCGTCTCCTTTTGTCTGTGCCGCCACGCCTGCTGGCATCAGCATCAGCACTAGCACTACCACTCTCCACCACCGCCCTCTGCCTGGGGCGATGCAAACGTTTGCCCACAGCCTGCTCCAGCTCCGCCACACATTTTCCCCTGAAAATATTAGCATAGAAATAAATCGTTTGCCCGTCCAAACGACAATCCCGACTTTTTATTGTGCCTGCCTCTTCCTAGCCGTCCTCACCCCCCCAAAAAAATTGGACAGAGAGAAGTCTTTTGGGCAAAGCAATGCTTGCTTGGTAAAAAAATGCGTTAAAGCGTTAAAAATGAATAAAAGATGAGATAATTTACCCCCCCCCTATAAAAAAAGATACCTTTGCCACGCCTTAAATAAAGTGGTTGAAATATATAAGTTGATGAAAAATAATTAGTTCACATTTTTTTTGAGTAGCCGCAGGCCTTGATAAAATCGTTTTCTTCCGCCAATTTGGGTTGTGTTTTGGCTTTTCGGGGAGGTAGGAGCAACGGTTTGGAACAACGGTCTGTTGGGTAGTGGCACAGACAGATGGAAGAAACAAATACAACAGCAATGCAACACGTAATAATGAAAAAGCAAGACAGAAAAAACTATTCGGCTCCGGCCGTCAGTGTGGTTGAATTCAAGGTAGAGGAGGGCATGGCAACCTCCGACATCAAGATTGTCCAGCCCAATACCGACATTGATGGCATGAACGAGCGGATGCAAGACGGAAGCACCCTTAACTGGAACTGGCACGTCGACTAATTAACCTATTTCCAACGTCAAAACTGCAAAAGAAATGAAAAAAATACCATTTTTTCTCTTGGGCATAGCTACCATTGGCACCATGATGTTTGCCGGTTGCAAGAAGGACTCTGAGGTCGTTACCCTCGGTGTCAATCTCGAATCCGCCTCTTCCTCCGGCAAATTGTATATCGATGGCAACCGGAACCCTGTTTTCCTCGACAATGGGGAGCAAATCAATGTCAACGGAGAGGCCGTAGATGTGGTCAAAAACGGCACCCAATATAGTGTAGCAGTGCCAAGTGCCGATGCTTACTACGCTACCTATCCCGCTACGTTGCCTTCCAGTGTTAACGGCTTTAGCGGCACTACGGGTCAGCACGTGCAGTTGCCCCGCGTACAACGGTATGTGTGCGATGCAAATGGCGTGCAGAACGTCAAACTCCCTGCTGCCGCTGTCCTTACCGACAACTCTTCAAGGCTCCGCTTTTACAACCTCTGCTCATTGTTGGAGGTCCAGTGGACCAACTCCTCCAGCGACGCCTACGACATTATTGGCATCGAGGTCACTGTGCCCGGCCAGGCACTTTACGGCACTGGCACGGCTTCGCTCAGCCGTGCAACCTCTGCCATAACAATGACAGGTAGCACCAGCCAAAACCGTGTTTGTCTGGACATCGATCCCACCGATCGCGAGACCGTCGGAGCCTCTGCCCACAGCCGCAAGTATTATTTGGTTCTGCCCCCTTTCACGAACAAGGCTGTCACCGTCCGAATTCAAACCATGAAGACTAACCAGTCCTCAGCCGATGCCCAAAAGCTGCGTACTGTTTCAGTCAGCACCCAAACCAACGTAACCCTCCCGCGCAACTACATAGTGCCCACGCACATCAGTGCTGCCCCTGCCGAGGACAACAGCCTAACCGGTTACTTCTCCGTTAGCGACAACCTCAAAGTAGTCTTCTCCAAAGGCAATCTACAGCACATCGGCAGCACTGAACATAGCACTGGCACTTGGCAGTTCGCCGACCGCCAATACGATTTCTTTGGAGGCAAGAATTTGACATCCAGTGGCTATCACATCACAAGCACGATGGACCTTTTCTGTTGGAGCAATAGTTCCGCCAATGATTTTGGAATGTCCACCTACGACCGGTGGAGTGATGGCGATTGGGCCAGTGGTAGCACTGTTTTCAAGGATTGGGGCTACTATAAGCAAATTTCTGGCGACCCCGCCCAAACGTGGTTCACCCTCTCTGCCCAAGAGTGGTACTACCTTTTGCGCACGCGTGCTAATAGCGGTAGGCTCTACGGCAAAGCCAAAATAACCGACATCATTGGCCACCAGGGCACTGTAACCATAGGCGGTGCAACAACCACGCGCGACTATGTGTACGGCTTTGTTCTGCTGCCCGACGACTGGACCGAAGCCGATGTGCCTTCGGGGCTGACCTTCACCCCCATTACCTCTATCGACACCGCTACCCACAACGTATACACCACTGCCCAATGGGCACGCATGGAAGCTGCCGGTGCCATGTTCTTGCCTGCGGCAGGCTGGGGCTCGAACTACCATAACAGTGCAAACGAACGCACCGATGGCTCTGACATCTTCAGCACTTTCGAGGAGGGGCAGTATTGGACCAGTAGCAAAAAAAGCGGTGCATTTAACGAGTCGGGATATTTAAGTTTCAAGTACCCGTACGCTACTTGGTTCATATCCACTGCCCAAGGCAATGCCTACACCAATGGGACAGGTTCTGTTGCGGACTACGACAACCAGTGGTGGCGCATGCGCTCCGTACGGCTTGTCAAACCGGCTCCGGGCTATACCGACTCCCGTTCGATAGTCAATAACTAGCAGTACCGACTCCGACTACCCGCTGTTGTGTTCACCGTCTTTTGCAAGCGTCCTCAACGGTGGTTCAAACAAGGCCAGCAGGGGGGGTACCAGAGCGGTAACCCTCTGCTAGCTTTATGCATGCTGCAGGCTTATTCTTCTAGCAGAAGGCCCACAGCAACACAACGGTAGCGGCAGTTGCTGTGGGCATCGCGGGGCAAAGTCCAACAACAATAGCGTCTGGCAGGTGGGGTAACTTAATGTTGTGAGTAGGGGATAGGATTGGATTTGTTGGGTGTTAAAAAGAATAAAAATGCTGTCAAGCAGCTTGTGTATGGAATAAAACGCCTATCTTTGCACTATAATACTCCCGGAATTTTAGACAACCGCATAGGTTGCAGAAAGAAAAAT
>CAZAAK010000039.1:0-21810 GCA_964483145.1 uncultured Bacteroidaceae bacterium | reverse complement strand
GTGAGGTATGGGAAGGGTCGCTTTTTTGTTTACCGTTTGTTTACCTTTCTTTTACTTTTCTTTTACCGTTTGTTTACCTAACCTAAATAAAAGGTAAATAAAAGGTAAAAGAAACCTAAGTAAAAGGTAAACAAAAAAGCGACCTTACCCTTACCTTACCCTTACCTTACCCATGCCTCACTTACATCTCACCGATACCCCGCCCACACCCCACTTAGGCTTTGCGGCCCTTTGCCAGGAGGAGGTATATTGCTGGAAAGCATTGCTTTGTTGTTATTGCTGCTCGGTAAATTTTTTTTTGCTTCGGCAATAATGCTCAGTGGTAAGTCTACAAACTTGAACTTATGGAACGCTGGTGAGCGCAGGGGGATGTAGAATTCCTATTTCCGCATATTTCTTTACCTAGTCAACCTTAAGTTCAAGTAACAAATGGGGTGAGTGCTGAAATTGAGGTAACAATGTCGCAAAAAATCAAAAGAGAAAACACCGAAATATAAAAAATATAATGATAATTTCTCTTTGATTGAGGATAGATGGAGGAAAACTCTACCTTCAGCTACTACAGGTGAGGTCGAAGGCACAGGAAAAGAAACAATAAATACCTGTATAACGGAACGATACCCAATAGAGTCGATATCACTGATAGGCCATCCGTAGTGGATGATAAAACTCGGTTTGGCGACTTGGAAGGTGATTTGGTTATTGGGAAGGACCAACGCGGCGCTATTGTCACCATCGTGGGCGGAATGACAAACTTCTCCTGGACTGCCATGCTTGAGAGTAAAAAGGCGGATGGTGTGGTCTCAGGCATTATCAAGATGCTGCTTCCCTTCAAGGAACTCTTGCATACGCTAACTTTCGTGGCGGGCGGGAATTCTCTGGCCACGAATTGATTGCTAAAGAGCTTGGTATAAATGTGTATTTCGCCAAACCTTATCACTCTTGGGAACGTGGCTGCAATGAGAATTGCAGCGGCTTATTGCGACAGCTCTTCCCTAAAGGATCCTCTTTCGAAAATATTCCCCCCGAAAAGCCTCCTGTCTGCACCTATCTTATCAACTCTCGACCTAGAAAAAAATTGGGCTTTATTTCTCCTATTTCCAAATTAACTGCTATCTTTGCACAGGACAATCGGGTAGCCAACCTTATCAACTCTGTTGCGTTTGTTGGTTGAGTTCCGCGTGTAGCGACCTACCGATACCGAACAATGGACGAAGCTACGGCAAAGGTGGATGGGAGTTAGGACGAAGGAACTTTGCGGTTGTTGAACTCTAGGCTGTTAAAAAAGCTGTTGATAAATCTGGAACAAACAAAATATCAATTTTCTTCAAAAAAAATTGCGATATAAAGAAAAATGTGTATCTTTGCAGCTTGAAATGTGTGGTAACAAATGTTATAACAAAAAGTATACCAATATGTTGAAAAAAGTATCTAAAATCGTTACGCTGTTTTGCCTACTTGCTTTTGCAGGTAACAGTTTTGCCCAAACTGCTGAGACTCCGGAGTATCCTCAGTATGGTTTTTGGAGCAATTGGGGCATCGGTATCTCTGGTTCTTTCATGGCCCAGCCGGATGCCTACAATTTCTATGGAATCCAAAGTCCTGCATGGGGTCAAGGCTTCAATGCTGGGCTTGGTGTAATTCTTCAGAAGGAGGTCGACCGTGGAGCTTGGTTGCGTTTCCGCTACAACTTCACCGCTATTGGCAATTGCAATAAGAACACCGCAGAGACCTTCAGTTCCGAGTGGTACAGTTCTAGTTGGGATAGCACCATTTCCATGGACAGACACTCTGCCATTACTGGTGAGTACGTTCTTTCGCTGAACAACTCGTTCCACAATTGGCGCCCCGAAACCCGTGGCAACCTCTATGTCTTTGCTGGTGGCGGTTTGGCTTTCTCCCACAACAATGCCCGTGGCATGTACAATGCCGGCGTTCAGTTTGACGCTGGTTTGGGCTTCAGCTACAGAGTTTGCGACAGAAGCCATTTCTTCATTGAGCTCGAAGCTGATGTGATTGCCGACGCTCCCGCTTTTTGGACCGCTGGTTTCCATCACTCCGACTTTCTTGCCACCATTGGCTATGTTTACAACCTCGGCATCACCGCTGCTGATCAGGAGCTCATCGCCCAACGCGCCCTCCTCACCAAAGAGAAATTCGATGGCTTGGAGGATGAGAACGAGGCTTTGAAGAAAGAAGTTGCCGATGCCAAAGACAATGAAAAGAAACTCAAAGGTCAGCTCGACAACCTTGCCAACGAGAACAACGAGCTCCGCCAGAGAGCTCTCGCTCATTCCCAGGATGTCTCCGACAGTCTGCAAGGCGTTTTGAATCAGCTCAAGAACGACCAGCTGAACTACTATGCAATTCCTTTCTCCGTCCTCTATCCCAACGATGGTTGGCATGTGAGCGACTCCGAGATGATCAAGGTTAAGGCTGTCAGCCGCATCATGAAAGACAATCCCGACATCAAGATTACCGTTGTTGGTTTCTGCGACTACACTGCCTCTGACGAGTACAACATGAAGCTCTCCAAGAAACGTGCTGAAGAGGTCAAGCGCATCATGGTCAAGAAATATGGCATCAGTGAGGACCGCATTTCCTGCGATTGGAAGGGTAAGACCGTTGCTTTCGGTGATATCCGTTACGAGCTCAACCGTCGTGTTTCCTTCTACCGCGTTATTGAATAGTGATTATTTATTCAGTCCAAAAAAAGAGACGGCCTCACAGAGGTCGTCTCTTTCTTTTCGTACTACCCAGCAGAGGGCGCCGACTAAAGAGAGATGATTTTGAACTCTACCCGTCGGTTTTTTGCCCTGCCTTCCTCGGTTTCGTTGGTATCGATGGGACAGGACTTGCCATAGCCCTTGAATTGTATCCGCTTTTCGGATACCCCCTTTGAGATGAGATACTCTGCTACAGCCTTGGCCCGATTTTCCGACAGCCGTAGGTTGTAGCTTTCCGAACCTTCGGCATCGGTGTGCCCACCTATTTCGATGCGCATGTTGGGATAGGTATTCAGAAGCGACGCCAACCTCATCAACTCAAAATAGGATTGTTGTAAGAGGGTACTTTTGTCGAACTCGAAAAAGATATCCTTCAGCACAAATTTGCCTCCAACGCTGAACGATGGTTGTTCCTGCGTTAGATAAGAGGAATCCGCATTTAGGTCATCAGCTACGGGAGGCAGACAGTTGAGGCACTGCACAGAAACGTCATCGATATAGTAATAGGCGCCTGGGAGCAACTGTGCCAATGAATCTGGTTCGACATAACCCGACCTCTCTGCTACATAAAAATTGCCTATGGTGATATATTTTTCGCCGCCCTCAGCCACAAAGATCCCCGACACGCGTTGCCAGCCCTTCGTGTCGTCAAGGGGGGCGTCTACGGAGTTCATCACCTGTGGGGAGTATGTTGTGGCAATCACCTGAGATATGTCGTCAGAAAGCATTTCATGTTCCTTATGTAGCAAGATACTTCGCACAGTGTCGTAAATACTTTCGGCTGTGAATAGTGCGCCCAATGTGGCCACAGCACCAGTAGATTGTTCGGAAAGGCTTACATAAAAGGACAGTTGAATACTGTCTCCCGGCCGCAGAGTCCGGCGCAGGCGGGTTTGCAGATACTCTCTATAGTCGTTTTTACTGCAATAGATGCCACAGTAGCCATTACCCTCGTGCGGGTACTGTTGCCCCAGCTTGTTTGTCGGCACGCCACATTCCCGGCTTCCACATCGGTTGAAGTAATCGGCGCTTCCCCTCGTTGGCTGGTACCATCCGTCCACATTAACCAGTATGCCTGTGGCATCAACCCGCTTGGGGCAGAACCTGTATTCCTCGAATGAGCCATTGTAAACAAGATTGACGCGGCCTGTGTCCGTTGTCGCAGAGCTTTGAGCGTAAACCTTGCCACAACAGAGGGCAAACATTGTCAATGAGATCCATATCTTTTTCATATTCCAGCCCGGTATTCCAATGTTTTCATCATGCTATCCCATAGCTTTGCAGCGGTTTGGTCCCAACTGAATTTCTCTCTTTGTTGGCGGCCTTTGGCAATCAATTCTGAGCGTAATGAAGTGTCGGATGCAACTTTTTGAAGGGCCTCTGCCAGCATCACCACATTGGTTGGCTCTATTAGGATAGCGGCATCGCCGGCTATCTCGGGCATGGAGGTGCAATTGGATGTAACCACTGGTACTTCAGCTCGGAAAGCTTCAATGATAGGTATTCCGAATCCCTCAAAGAGTGAGGGGTATACTAAAGCTACGGCAGCGCCCATCAAGTTCACAAGAACGTCTGTATCAACCCGGCCGACGAAAATAACCGAGCTTTGGTATTTCATCTGTTTATAGGCATCCGCCAATTCGTCCTGCCACCAAACTTTGTGCCCGACCACGACCAATTTCATATTGTTTTGGTGCTGTGTCTTATATCTGTCGAAAGCGGTCAAAGCGGTAGCTAGGTTTTTCCGTTTAATAACAGTTCCCACAAAGATAAAATAGGGGCTTCCGTGAGTGTATTGATTTCGAACCTGTTGTTGTGAAATCAAATCGAGCGGGTGATACCCTTCATAAGCCCCGTCATACACCACATCGATCTTATCCGGGCTGACCTTGTAAGTGTTGACAATGTCCTGTTTTGAAAATTCCGAGACCGTTGCAATCCTTCCACTGCAGTGGGCGAATCTTGGGGAGTATCGGTTCATGTACCGCTGGTGTGAAGGCTTTAGGTTGCCCTTGGTATGTTCGTAGTTGATATCGTGGATCACTATCAAAGTGGGTACCTTGGAGCCTAGCGACATATAACATTCCGGAGAGAGGAACAAATCTATCCCGTAATGCCTCAATGCCCAACGGACACTACCTTCAAAAAACAAAAACCAAAGTATCGGGTGGCGGGCCTGTGGGCAAAGCACCACGGGGTGGACATTTGAGGAGTAAATGAATTTGGCGTTCGGCTTTCGGTCAAAAAAGAAGTAGAAATCATGCTCCGGATGCGCCAAAACGATTCTTCGAATGGTTTCGGCTGTGAACCAACCTATACCATCCATCTTCCCAGCCAAAAGTAGCCGGGTGTTCACACCAATCCTCATTCCAAAACGGTTTTCTCAATCACCACTGGGAAGTACTGTTGTTCAAGATCATGGATTTTAGATGCAAGCGTGTCGGGGGTGTCCTCATTCGTAACCTGGCATTTTGCCTGAAAAAGGGTTTCGCCCCTGTCGTATTGGTGGTCTATGATGTGTATTGTGATGCCGCTCTCTTTCTCGTGATTGGCCACGACAGCCGCATGGACATGACTGCCATACATGCCTTTTCCGCCATATTTGGGCAGGAGTGCGGGGTGGATATTGATGATATGCCGAGGGAAGGCATCAATAATATCCTTGGGAACTAACCAAAGGAAGCCAGCCAAGATTACCCAATCGATGCCATGTTGCTTTAAAAAATCAAGCACTTTACCACTATTGTAGAAGTCTTCGCGGCCAAAATAGAAAGCCGGTACACCAAGTTTTCTTGCGCGTTCAGCCACATGGGCACCCTTGACGTTATACACGATGCAATCCACATTTATGGAATCGTTTCCTGCAAAATATTCGCATATGCGCTGTGCGTTCGTACCGTTGCCAGACGCTAGAATTGCCAGATTGACCATATAAATTCGTTTTTTTCTACAGATAACGCTAATTGTCTATAATTGTTGTATTTCCGATGAAATTAACGTTTATTCCCTATCAAAGGATGGTTGTTTTAACAATTTAGTTGCCCAAAAAAGGCATAGAAAAGGGAAAATGACGGGGGCGGCAGAATGAAAAGAGTGAGTTAGGAAACATTCTAATAGGCACTATACCAGACATGTAATGCAACATAGCCAGAAAAAAAATCAAAAAACAGTGTTTATGTGGTTTTTTTTTCGTTACTTTGCACCTCGTTAAACTCAAAAATTAAAAAGCATGTCAGAAATTGAAAGCAAAGTAAAAGATATCATCGTTGATAAACTCGGTGTTGATGCAAGTGCAGTTACCATGGAAGCTAGTTTCACCACTGACCTCGGTGCTGATTCTTTGGACACTGTTGAATTGATTATGGAACTTGAGAAAGAGTTCAACGTTCAGATTCCTGATGAGGAAGCTGAGAAGATTGCCACCGTTGGCGATGCAGTCAGATTTATTGAAAACGTTCAGAAATAATCAATTTTTTGCTTCAACCCGAAGACAATGGGTTTGAAACGAGTTGTAGTAACAGGTCTTGGCGCACTTACTCCCATAGGCAACAACGTTCCAGATTTGTGGGATGCTTTGTTGAGGGGAGTGAGTGGAGCGGGCCTAGTTACGCGTTTTGACACTACTAATTACAAGGTCCATATAGCGTCCGAAGTCAAGGGATTCCGCTCGGAAGAGCACTTTGACCGCAAGGAAATCCGCAAGTTGGACCTCTTTTCTCAGTATGGGATGGTGGTGGCCGACGAAGCCATCCGAGATGCGGGTTTTGACGTAGAGAGGCTCAATCGTGACCGTATAGGTGTTATATTTGGCACCGGCATGGGTGGGGTTGGGTCTTTCCAGAGCGAGGTTGCTGCTTTTGCATCCGCCCCGAACAACCCGCGCTTTTCTCCTTTTTTCATCACCAAAACTATTGGGGATATTTGTGCCGGACAGATTTCCATCAAATATGGATTTCGTGGTCCCAACTACTCCACTTCTGCTGCATGTGCTAGTGCTTCTATGGCCATAAGCGATGCATTCATGTTTATTCGCTTGGGCAAAGCGGATGCCATTGTTACAGGAGGGAGTGAGGCCCCCATTATTCCAAGCGGCATAGGTGGATTCTCTTCCATGCAGGCCCTTTCCACTCGAAACAACGATCCGCAGACGGCTTCTCGACCTTACGACAAGGACCGCGATGGTTTTGTGTTGGGAGAGGGTGCTGGGGCATTGATTTTGGAAGAGCTTGAACATGCCAAAGCTCGTGGAGCAAAAATCTATGCGGAGATTACTGGTTGCGGTCTCACGGCCGATGCCTACCATATCGTTGCCTCTCATCCCGAAGGTATTGGTGCGATGAATGCCATGCGATTGGCCATTGAGGAGTCTGGGATGAGTCTCACTGATGTTGACCACATCAACACTCATGGTACGTCCACGCCCATAGGCGACATTTCCGAGCCTAAAGCCATTGTGTCTCTCTTTGGCGAGCATGCCCAGAACATCACCCTTAACTCCATCAAGTCCATGATTGGACACTTGCTTGGTGCTGCTGGAGCGGTTGAGGCCATTGCCACAGTTTTGGCTATTCAAAACGATGTGATTCCTCCGACTATCAATCATTTTACAGACGATCCAAATATCGCCCCTCTTGATTTCTCCTTCAACAAGCCCACTAGACGTAGTGTAGACTTTGCGCTCAGCAATACTTTTGGTTTCGGCGGGCACAATGCAAGCTTGGCCTTCCGTAAATACTGATATGTTGCACTTAGGACGTTATAAAGGAGAGCACAAAGAATTTTACTTGTTTTTCAAGAATGTGTTGGGTTTCACCCCGTACAACACCAAGTTGTACCAGATAGCTTTCATCCATAAGTCCAAATCGGTTGAGATAGGGCAGGGATGGCGTGTCAACAACGAGCGTTTGGAGTATCTTGGCGATGCTGTTCTAAGCGCTGTAGTGGCAGAGTTTCTCTACAAGAAGTATCCCCATCAGGGCGAAGGGTTTCTTACCGAGATGCGTTCCAAATTAGTCAGCCGTGCCAATCTTAACAAATTGGCGCAAAAGATAGGGCTTTCCCAACTCATTCAATACAACCGCGAGTCGCAAGGAGTGTTCAAGTCCATTGATGGGGATGCTTTTGAGGCACTTGTGGGAGCCATCTATTTGGAGAAGGGTTACCGCTTCACACGCCGTGTTATCATAAAAAAGATAATGACGACATATCTTGATGTGGACGCTATGGCACATACGGATTGGAATTTCAAGAGCAAGCTGATAGATTGGGGGCAAAAGAATCACCGTAAGATTAGTTTTGAAGTTGAGCGCGTCACCTATCAAGGCAAGGAGAGTCGCCGCCAATATGATGTTCGTGTAAAGATTGATGGTCAGCCTGCCGAGCATGCTATTGACTATTCTATCAAGGCAGCAGAACAGTTGTCCGCCGAGAAAACATACAAGAAATTTCAAGAAGAGGGGCTCATCCCCTCACATACGGAAGAGGTGTGATTTAGAGTAATGCGTAAGTGATGAATTTCCCATCGTAGGCCTCAAATTTTCGTATCCACTACCATTTTAGCCTTATTTGGACGCGCCACTGTTGCCGGTGGTTTGTGTTTATCATGTCGTATCCGGAACCAAACGTATCCTTATTGCAATAACTTGTGACCCCATATTTGATGCCAATATTCCAATACTTGTTGATATCGTACCGCAGTAGTAGGTATAGACGGCATCCCGCGTTCTGGTAAACGCCGCTGTTATATTGGTAGGCGAAATCGCTTTCCACTGTATAAAGGCGGGCTTCATAATCATCCACATCAAACAATGCCACCCGGGCGGCTACTGTCAACGGAATCTGTTGAGGTTTGTATTGGACATCTTGATATAGCAAAAGGCCACCGCATGCCTCTGTTACGTCTCCTTGGTAATGGGCATAGGCAAGCCGTGTTACCCAACGCCACGAACCTCTATTAATTTCAACATCTCCCTGTATCTGATGCCTATAGGTTTGTTCCAGCAGATATGCTCCATCTACCATAGTTGAGGGAATAATGTTCCGACCACATTCTTTGAATCTGAATTTTAGGCGCACAGAAAATCCCTTCACATGGCGGAGTGGGCGCAATAGGTCGACCCGATATTCGCAACCTCTGCTTGGGGCGTAAACAAGGTATTTCATGTGAGGGAACCAAAAATAGTCTGCCGATGCTGACATCGTGATGCCCCACGGCAACAGGCCGGAATAATAAATGGCGCCGCCAATTTCATTCTGAGGGTTGCTGTTTTGCCCTAATGAACTTGCATGAAAGTTATGGTAGGTTGGTGAGTAGTAACGTATTTGGCTGCTTAGGCGGTGATTGTTGTTCACCACAAACTCTCCCCCTACGATGACAGCGGGGCTTACATTTTGTCGTGTACTGTCCAGTGCATTGTTCATGCAAATTGAGCTCTCCCCAAAGACCAATAACCTGCGGTGATGGTAGGCCCAATCTAGGCCGACATTGATGTTTCTGCCCCCTTTGAAAGCATTGTTGTTGTAGACATAAGTGGCTGGAATGATTCTCTTGTCGAACGTTGTTGCCACCCCCGTAAGCCCAATCCTCAAATCATGTTCGTGAAATTCCAAATGGCCGCCATACAGTTGTTCTGTCAGCTGGTGCTTCTTTTCAATCTCTTTTTGCGTGCGGTGATAACCGGAGTTGTAAATACTTTGAATCCAATTGATGCTACTATCATTAGCGGCACCTCTGGGCAACGTGGCATCTTTATCGGCGAGAGAATAGAATAGGGTCATTGTCCACTTCCGCCCTACAGACAACATTGTTCCCAATCCATGTAAATAGCCATATTCCGTAAAAGGTCCGCTTGGGCGAAGTCCTTGCGAATATTTGTACACCTGACCTCCATAAGCTATTCGGGAACCATACCCCGACCATAATGTCAGACCCTGCCCGAATTGTAGGTGGTACTGGCCCAATACCACACGTTTTACATAAACGTTCTTTCCCCACTTTGGAGTATATCTGCCGATATCATTCAACATCAAGCTATAACCGTAGAAATCAAAGCCTTGCCACTGGCTACCCGAGAAGAATGCCTCACCGGGGTCTTTCTCTCCCGAAAGTTGTAGCTGCACGCGGTCCTTGTATTTGAAGCAGTACCGCCACATCAGCCGCAGCGAGTTCCCTTCATAAATACTGTCGCGATAGCCACGGGCCTGCTCTACTGTTCCGCCGATACCCATAACTAGATTGCTCTTGCCAAAGGCAAAAATATCCTTTAATGCCAATCTTCGGGGTTTTTCTATTTGTTCAACCTTGACTAATGGTCGCAACAAAGCGATGGAAGTGCTGTCAAAACCAGACACCGTATACAGTTCTTCGATGCTGAGCAATTGTCCATACAGGGCAATATAGGCTTTCAAGCAATCTTGTTGAAAATCATTAATGAAGTGCAATGTGGTCAATCCGAGAGAGGTATCATTAACGTTGAGCGGATCCTCCCTAAATGTTTCGTAAACATCCATTAGTTCCTCCGCCAACTCATCGTTGCCCTCTTCTGTCAATTGCTCAATGTAGCTCTGCCAAACCGTTGGCAAAATCTCCTGAGCCCGTCCTGCAAAAGGCAGAAGTAGCAACAACAATCCTATAGCAGATCTTCTCACGGTATGCGGGTAATCAGTGGTAGATGGTCGCTAAAGCCTCCTTGGTAGCGGACACCAATATAGGTTCTGTTCAACTTCTTACCCAAATACTTGGGGTCGTTTACCAACAGATAGTCTTTCTCAAAAATTTCCACTTCGAGATGCCGATTCGCTATCATCTGATCTATACACGACCAAGTGTCGTGGTATTTATAGCTACCCGACCCTTTGGGTATTTGAAACATCAAGTTATAAAATCCCTGAGCATTCCAAGAGCCCCTGTCAAAACCCAAGCCTCTCTGTATGGACTCTTCTTCTGGCGAAGCGTTGAAGTCGCCCATAGCCAACACCAAGGCACCGTCATAAACCTTCTGCACACTATCCATCAACACAATCAACCTGTTGGCAATCTCCATGCGGTATTTGTCAGCGATTGCCCCGCCCAATTTGGATGGCCAATGATTCACGAAAAGGAAGCAGGTATCGACTTCCCGCCCGTGCATCAGTACCCCTCCCACCATTAGTATGTCGCGTGTGAAGAAAGTTTCAGCGCTATCCGAGACGCCAATGGGTTTTGACTCGAATACACGGAATTGGTCGGAGCGATAAATCAGCGCGCAGTCTATTCCCCTTTCGTCGGGTGAATCGTAATGGACAAATTGGTAGTTGAACTTCCGCAACGGCGTGTAGTAGCATAAGTCCCTCAGCACATCAGCATTTTCCACCTCAGCCATTCCCATTGCTGTTGGCCAACCCAAAGCCGCTACCACCTTGTAGATTTTATTCCGTTTCTCGGCATATCGTTTTGTTGTCCAATGATGGTCGCCCTGAGGGGTGAAAGTATCGTCCGTCTTGAGTGTGTCGGCCTTGGTATTGAAAAAGTTTTCGACATTCCAAAAGGCAATACTCCAACGAGCCCCGTCCTGTGCCCTAGCGGGACTGAGGGAGAGTAGTAATAGTATTGGCATCAATTGGACCTTTTTCATGGAATTGAATTAAATGCATCATTCGAAATAGGAGTTTCCCATTTCGAATGATGCAAACACGATGATTCGGATTTATCTAGGTCAGACCAACTTCATCGATTCCTTGATATGCTCAATTTTGGCATCCAAACTGCTGTTGATGCGGTCGAAATCGGCCTTGTCGCTCAGCACGCCCTTCACACTGAAATAAAATTTGATTTTCGGTTCGGTGCCACTAGGACGTACGGTAACTTTATTGCCGTCTTCTGTGAAGAATTGCAACACATTGCTTTCTGGGAGGTCGATTGCTTTTTTCTTACCTGTACGGAGGTCGGTACTTTCGTGAAGCTTGTAATCCTTTAGGCAGATAACCTTGCTGTTGTTAATCTCTTTTGGAGGATTCGCTCGATAGTCTTTCATCATCTGCTCAATTTCCTCAGCCCCGCTCTTGCCTTTGCGCACCACACTCAGCAGGCCTTCTTTGTAAAAGCCGTATTCTTTGTAGATATCCACCAATATGTCAAAGAAAGTCTTACCTTGTTCTGCTGCCCATGCAGCTATCTCAGCAATCATTGAGCACCCCGATACAGCATCCTTATCGCGTACGAAATCGCCAATCATGCAGCCGTAGCTTTCTTCTCCGCCCCCAATATAAATCTCTTTGCCCTCCAACTCAAGAATTTTAGCACCGATGAATTTGAAACCGGTCAGCACATCATAAACCTTTACACCAGCCATTCTGGCAATGTCGGCCGGCAATTCGCTGGTAACGATGGTTTTGATAATATATTCCTTGCCAGTTAGGCGGTTGGTAGCCTTCCACTCCTTTATCAGGTAGTAGATTAGCACAGAGAGGGTCTGATTACCGTTCAATAACATCCATTCACCGTTAGGGTGCTTTACGGCTACGCCAATGCGGTCGGCATCGGGGTCGCTGGCGAAGACAATGTCGGCATCTATCTTCGTGGCCAAATCTACAGCCATCTTCATGGCGGCATGTTCCTCGGGATTTGGGCTAGGGGTGGTGGGGAAGTTGCCGTCGGGGATGGCCTGTTCCTTTACTACATTGACGTTGGTGAATCCTAACTGTTCCAGCATGGGTGGAATCAGGGTGATGCCCGTCCCGTGGAGCGGGGTATAGACTATCTTGATATCGTGATGTTTTCTAATTAGTTCTGGATGCAAGGAATTTTGTTTGATGCGGTTCATATAAATTTTATCCAATTCCCTACCGATAATCTCAATCTCTTTTTCGCCACCGACCATCTTTACATCCTTCACATCTTTAATTTTCAGCACTTCATCTATCACGTTAGTATCGTGTGGAGCAGTCAGTTGGCAGCCGTCATTCCAATAAGCCTTGTAGCCGTTGTATTCCTTAGGATTGTGGCTAGCGGTCACCATCACACCTGTTTGGCAACCGTAGTGGCGCACTGCAAAAGACAGTTCGGGGGTAGGGCGCATACCATCAAAAAGGTATACATGGAAGCCGTTGGCCACGAACACTTTGGCCGTAATTTCGGCAAACTCACGGCTATGATTTCGGCTATCGTGAGAAATCGCAGCCTTTGGCTGAAGAACATTGGGGAAGCTTTTCTTTACATAGTTGGCCAAACCTTGGGTGGCCATAGCCACCGTGTATTTGTTCATGCGATTGGTACCTACGCCCAATATGCCGCGCAAACCACCAGTGCCAAACTCAAGGGTTTTGTAAAAACTTTCATTCAATTCGTTGGGATTACTCATCATGTCGCGGATAGCCTGTTTGGTATCCTCATCGTACGATCCTTCAAGCCATAATTTCACATTTGCTTTTGCTGAAGCGTCTATGCTAAGTTTTTCAATATCAATCATAAAATTATCTTTTTTATCCTCTATGTTTTGTTTCTGTGTTTGTGCAACAACTTTCATCAAACATGACTACAAAACCGATGCAAAGTTACACTCTTTTTTCGAACTGACAAAATTTGGGGTTCTTATGGTGGTGATTCAATAAATAAATGTACTGTTAATCATACATTTGTATTGGATTTAATGTACCCGCGACATTATGTCGAAGCACGCTGCAAAACGGCATCGTCCCTATATGTCAAGCTCCAGTATTCTAACGACAACGCAATCGGTGAGCAATCAAATGTGCTGAGAAAAAAGTGAGAAGCAAAAGCGGCATCCCGCTTCTCACTTCTCACTTGCCACTATTTTATAAGGTTTTACTTGTTGTAGCGTTGGCACTCTTTAGGGGTGACACAAGTGCCGGTAGCACGGCAGACGAGTATACGCTCTTCAAGAACCTCAGCAGCGCTTGCGCTGATGTCGGGAAGGGTGCGGATGACTTTGTAGGCCTCAAATTTCATCTTGCGGGAGGTGTTCCCAACGTGGGTAATTTCTCCATAAGCCTCAATATAGTCACCAGCATAAACGGGAGCCTTGAATTCAACCATATCGTAAGCACAGAAGAGACCTTCGTCTCCGTCTTGCTTGATAAGGAGTTCTGTGGCAACATCGCCAAAGAGGTGAACCATGTGTGCGCCATCAACGAGATTTCCGCCGTAGTGGGCGTCTTTTGCGCTCATGCGAACGCGGAGCATAGAAGTGATTGCCATAATTACTTTTACTTTGCTTGAGCTGATTCGAGATTAATGAAAGTTGAGCCCTTCATCAACCCCCAAAGCCAATTTATTTAATGATGTAGTCTACAAAGATGCCGGGAGTCTTGACTGTTTCGGGAGCGATGGACCCCGTGGGGACAATTTCCTGCGGCTCCACAATCACCACATCGGCTGCAGTGGCCATCATGGGGCTGAAATTCTGAGAAGTGCCCTTATAAACCAAATTGCCCATTTCATCGCTGATATTGGCTCCGATGATGGCCACATCTGCGCGTACGGGCTTCTCCAACAAGTACTCAACGCCGTCAACAGTGATTTTTTGTTTGCCATTCTCAACCACGGTGCCAAGACCAGTGACTGTCAGCACACCGCCAAGGCCTGCACCAGCAGCACGGATTTGCTCTGCCAAAGTGCCCTGAGGTTGCAGGGTAACATGGAGAGTACCAGCATTCATCTGGTCGATAGTGTTGTTATTGGTGCCGATATGTGTGGCGATGAGGTTTTTTACCTGATGGTTTGTGATAAGCTTACCAACGCCAACTTCGGGATATGCGGTATCGTTGCAGATGATAGTCAGGTCTTTTACGCCCTTCTCAACCAATGCATCAATTAAAGCAATGGGATTGCCTACACCGAGGAACCCGCCTACCATTACAGTCATGCCGTCTTGGATTTTGTCGGCGGCCTCTTTTACGGATATGAATTTGCTCATAACAATATGTTTTTTTGTTTGTTTTTCGTTTCAAAGGCGCTCTTAACGTCTGTTTATTAGACGTTTCGGCACATTTTCATCCTCTCGTATTATCCTCTATTACAAATTGCAAATATATGATTTTTTTCTGACACTGAAAAAAAATTTGTCTGTTTGGCAAATTCTGTGTACTTTTGCAAAGATTTTCGAGTTACTGAAGTGGCTCTATTTAAACACCGATGAGAATAATGAAAAAAGCAACAATGATGTTGGCAATGATAATGGCCTGCTGTGGCCTAGCCAATGCACAGGACTATGTTGTCCCTGTTGAGACTTGGGACTATGAGGAGGTTAACGGCAGCAACTACCATGGCTACAACTTCAGTGAAAGCTGGGATGTCGATTTCACTATCGAGAACCAGGACGGACGCTACACGCCAACCGAAGAAGATGTGGCTGAAGCGGAACGCTTGATTCAGAAGCGCCTCGCATATGTCAACCGCTACCATATCAATCAGGAGGGTATGTGCCCTATTATTGATGAGCATATTCGCAAGTACGAGCGCCAATATGTGGGTTTTACCGACCTCACTGGTTGCCGCATTGTATGGGTGAATTTTGTTTGGGACGAAAATATTGGCGACCGTCTCACCCAGGACATTGTCCTCACCGAGGGCGGTTGCGGCCACTATTGGCATATCAAGGTCAACCTCAGTACTGGTAAAGTCTACGGATTGGAAGTCAACAGCGATGGTGACGTCAAGTATATACTTCGGGCTAAAAAACCTGCCCACCGCATCAGCCGTCCCAAAAAACCGCAGGCTTCGGGCAAAGTCCGCAAGACCGGTATTCCGCACGATCCCAGGGAAATACGTTTCTGACGTATATGATGCCCACCATGAAAAAACGTCTTTTCTCCCTTTTTCTGTCAATCTTGGCCATTGGCACCGTGCAGGCACAGCACTTGCGTCCCGATGCCTTTCCTCCAGCTACAGATACGTTGTCTGCCAAAGTGGTAAGCATGGCTACCACCCTTGACGAAATGGCTTTGTGGGACCGATATCCCACCTATGAAGTCTACATAGCCATGATGCAACGTTTTGCCATCCAATACCCTAATCTATGTCATCTCGACACCATTGGAACTTCAGTCCAAAATCGCCTTATTCTTTCCTTGGTCATTACCGCTGCAGGTGATGACTCGGCTCGGCCCGAGTTTTTCTACAGTTCCACTATGCATGGCGATGAGGTGACGGGGTTCTATTTGATGCTCCGTCTCTGCGACACCTTGTTGAGCAGCTACGGCGTTTCCCCAGAGATTACTGGCCTACTCAACCGCACCCGTATTTACATCAACCCTCTCTCCAATCCTGATGGCACTTACCACAGTGGCAACCATACTGTTGTTGGCTCTATGCGCTATAATGCCAACTATGTAGACCTCAATCGTAACTATCCCAACCCTTTTGGGTCGGAACCTTTGGATCCTTTACAAGTTGAGAATGAGGCCATGATTAGCTATGTCCAAAACCACCATTTCCTCCTCAGCGCCAACCTTCATGGTGGCAGTGAAGTGATGAACTATCCTTGGGACAGCTACACTTCCGATGAGCTTCTCAACGAGCATGCCGACTGGTGGAAAGAGGTCAGCAAACGGTTTGTTGACACTTGCCGACTTTACGATAACCAGCAATTCCGCAATATCACCGATGTTGGCTATATCAATGGGGGCGATTGGTACGTAATCACCAACGGCCGCCAGGACTACATGAACTATTATTGCGGTGTTCGAGAGCT
This sequence comes from uncultured Bacteroidaceae bacterium, assembly GCA_964483145.1. GTDB lineage: Bacteria > Bacteroidota > Bacteroidia > Bacteroidales > P3 > Colimorpha. The sequence goes on along the minus strand of CAZAAK010000039.1, from coordinate 5,396 downwards.
TACCATGGAGCTCTCTTCCATCAAGACGCTCTCCACCGACCGCCTTCAGCACTATTGGAATTGTCAGTCGCATGCCCTCATAAACTACATCAAAGAGATTTTTGCTATTGCTGATACCGAGCCTACCGAGAGCATCAATCCCTTCGCAACCGTCCAATACCGTGTCTATCCGAATCCCACCCGTGGTCCGGTTATAGTGGCCTCGCCATTTCGTGTTTACCACTACGACCTCTCCGACCGTCCGGCTGGCGTCTATGTTATCCCTGTAGAGGGCTGTCCGGTGAAGGTCGTCAAACAATAGATGACTCCCTATTCGCACATCTCTGTAGCCGTTCCCATATTGGCCGAACTTTGCAATTTACCGTTGCTACTCAGCCGTTTGCGACAACAGACATTCCCTCACTTCACCCTTTATTGTTGTGTCAACAATGTTGAGGGCGGTATGGGTTACGAAGAAAACCAGCAGTGTTTGCAGGGCCTCGGTACAGTCGATGACCTCTCGTTAGTGGTAATCGACCGTAGTTCCAAAGGGTTAGGATGGAATGACAAGAAAAGGGGAGTAGGTTGGGCCCGCAAAGTGATGTTCGAAAAGATACTCTCCGAACACGATGATAATGAAGTTATAGTTAGTCTAGATGCCGATACGGATTTTGGTCCCAAGTACTTTGAGGCGATCTTGGCTACTCTCAATGCCCACCCCTGCTGCAGCGCCTTCAGCATACCCTACTACCACCCGCTCAGCGGCAATGATGCCCTCGATAGGCCTATGCTCCGCTATGAGTGTTACATGCGGCACTACCTGCTCAACATGCTCCGCATCGGCAACCCATATGCTTTTACTGCTTTGGGTAGTGCCATGGCTTTCCCCATTTGGGCATACCGCCGCGTAGGTGGCATCACACCCTTGCAAGGCGGAGAAGATTTCTATCTGCTGCAAAAGTTTGTCAAAACAGGCACCCTTGTCAATCAATTTGTCGAGCCATACTGCAAGCAAAATATGGCTGTGTGGCCACAAGGGCGCATCTCCAACCGTGTACCTTTTGGCACGGGTCCTGCCATTGCCCGCGGTGTGGAAGGGATGGGTGAGGCTTATCCATTTTACAGCCCCGAAGGCTTTGATGCTGTAAAAATTACCTACGATGCTTTTTCTCCCCTCTTCGAGGCGGACGTGGAAACCCCAATGAGCAATTTCCTTCGCGAGCAACTTGCCACCTATGACCTTTGGTCGCCGCTACGCAATAATTTCAAAACTAGGGAGCGGTTTATCCATGCCTGTACCGAGCGCGTTGATGGTCTTCGTATACTGCAGTTTCTCAAAAGCAAGCTTGCCTTCCGGCTCAAAGCATCCCAAATTCCTGTCGACTTTCTCTACGACCCAATCCCTACACTCAATATCTACCGTAACCAACTTTTTTCGAAAGAAATGGCAATGCGCAGCCTTCAATAACTGCAGCAACCGCCAATTATAGCAACCGTCCTTGCGTCATCACAAATGCAATTTTTGCCGTCCGCTAAAACTCCATGGGGGCGTATAATGATTGTACGTCGTCGGCCCTTAAAAAGACGCCAAGCCATACTAGCATCAGTAAGCTAGGCCATCCGAGGTTGCCAAAGTAATGAGCGAAGTTCTCTGAGGCCCCCCTCCGAAGTGTAGTAAATCCCATACAGAGCCGTATGAATGCCATTTGAACCAAGGTTCGAATTGGGCAAAAAAGAAGGTTCATCACCCTCTTGAAGTTAAAAGCGGCAGCTGCGAGCATGACGTTAATGGAGTCTCCGAAGAGTCCCTTGTAAAAGTTCCGGCTCAAGCGATGGCCCGACTTGCAGTGCCCTATGACTGGCTCTATCCTTGCCCTCTTTCGGAATAGTCTGTGCTTCTTCTGTTTCGTGTAGGCCGTGTCGGTCGATTTGGGCACTGATGGAATTTCTATCTTGGTCTGGCCACGGCTCTTCTGCCCTCGATAGCCTCGGTCGCCTGCCAAAAGTTCCCCCTCGCTCCATAGATTCTTCTCATCTACTCCATCGCTCGGTCTATTGTGTGCCCGCCCTATTCGTTCCTAAATGATAGAGCCCCTATGATTATCCCATTTGCTAACTTTATGATTGATACCTTATTCCTGAATTCGTACTTCACGCGGTCCTTCCCTTTGCCGATGCAGAGCACATCGGGCTCATGAAGCGAGTAGATCTTATGGCCGTCATACATCTCTCCATTGACAAACATTTGACTGATGTTTAGCTGTTTACTGTAGGCATTCTCCTTGGGTAAGCTACGCTGCAGTTCGCGGAGTAATATCCCTGCTATGGCGCGCATTCTGCGGTCAGTTTTTTTGACTCTCGTTGCGCTATGGCTTCTCCCCCGGAATCTTTGCGTTCGTTTAAGTTCCTGGATCTCTTTGGCAAAGGTCTGATGAAGTTTGATTCCCTCCGCCTTGGCTATAAAATAGCAGAGCTCAATAATTTTGTTCAATTTCTTTGAGTCGGTGGGGAATGTTACGTTCTTCTCCTGTACTGTGGTGTCGATAAAGGCTGTCTGTTCGTCATCGGGTTTCCTGCCGCGATTGTCCTTACCATTATCTTTCCGCTGCTTTGCTTCCTTGCACTCTTCAAGCTCTGTGTTGACACGAATGCTCTCCTTCAAGATGAGTTCGATTCCGGACTCTCCAATGCGCTTGTGGAAATGAACCAACTCCGAGGATGCGCATGGTTGCTCGTTGGTGAACATCTGCTCCCCGCAGAAATTCTGGTAGTATGCATTCTCCACATACTGCTCTACCACCGACTCGTCGGACACGCCCGCGGATGTGTTTCAGCAAGATTAGCCCCACCATCCTTCGGATAGGTTTTGCCATGCTACCATTGTTTTGACAGTAGAGTCCTTTGAACTCCTTTTCAAAGGTTCCCCAATGGATAAGGCCAGCCAAAACGTAAAGCGGATGCCTCTCCTCTAGCATCGATTCAAGGTCTCCGAATACCCTGCACTGGTGGCAGTCTGTGGGTTTATTGTACATGTTCTTTGCGGTGGGTTTTATAAATTATCAATCGAAACTCTGTAGAAATAACGGAAAATTGAATTATTTATTGTGTTGAATATTAAATATTTGAATACTTTTTAAGGGCTGACTAAATAAACGAAGTGGGCGACCAATTTTCGGCCGCCCACTTCGTTTACTGATTAAAAGCGAACTTCACTTTGAGGAGGTGGTGGTGTAGGGGTCGTTGCGAACCAAACGGACGGAGAGGCCGTATTCTGGATAATTGAGGCTTATGTAAACAGACGTATCGAAATTAAATTGATAGGGCCTATCCGCATCATGATAAGATGTCCAATATTCTCCAAATGGGGTAGCATCAGTGCTAGAAGATAACGAGTTACAATATTCAACCATTTGTTGATCGCTGCTTTGCTCGCGATGTCCTGCTGCGGGGAGAAATACGCAGCCGTCGGGGACAGCGCTCGGGTTGGAAGAGGAGTTGTAGCTACTTTGCTGCGTGTAGCCGTCGGGGTAGATAAGCAAGCCTTGGATGGAATGTACTTTCATAAGCTGATAACAATGTCCCTCGCCCTGTCCACCGTTAACGATCCGCGTGTTTAACAGGTAAAGCCATTCATGTGGTAATAGGGTGAACCATAGACCTGCAACATTCCCGCCATTGCTTATGGCGTTGTAGGTGCCCCAATCGTAGGATGATATTAAATGAGAAGTGGGGTAACCAGTCCTTGAGACCTCGTAGGGGTTCACGTCATACCCGCTTGTTCCATATCCAAATAGGTCGAACCAAGTTTCATCGCCAATGTTACGATAGTCGATATCCCCCAAATAATCCCACTGGTTTTCGGCAAACCTCCAAGTGCCTGTTGCGCTGCCACCGTTTATAGTGGAGTGCCTCCCCTTTTTCCGGTACTGCAGATTACCTTTCGAAAAATACACTTGGAGGCCACGACTGGTCACAGTAAAGAGGCCGCCACTCACAGCACCAACAACAAATTTGTGTTCGTTGCAAGGACGCATTGTAAAGGTCACTTCGGCTTTTTGGTTTCGGCCGATATTGCCGGAGCCAGAAGTGTGTTGGGTCTTCACGTAGGTGTATCCGGCGTTGTTAACGTTTGCAAATATTCTGATGCAGAAGAGGTTGTTGGCTGAAGGGCTAACGGCGGGGACGTAGACGTACACCTTCTTGCGATCCATGGTGTCGGTACTTAACACGATGTTCAGGCTTTGGTTGCCTTCGCGGGCTAAGGTGACGCTGTCGTTGACTCCCGCGGTAGGCGTTGCCGTAAAGCTGTAGGAGGGGTCCTCGGAAGTCGGGTTGGCGGTGGCTGGGCCCCACATGGCGGTGGCGGCTACGCCGGTGGAGCCATAGGCTACGGACCTTACAGAAACCGAGTCGATGGTAAGGCCTGCGTGCACGGCGTTGTTGACGAGATCGATGGCTAGTAACGCCCCCATATTCTTGAAGGTGAGCGTGGTGCCGCTGCTGCTGGCGCACATGGGTGTGGCTACTATTTGGTTCTGGTTGTCATCCTCGCGGTAGACTTGCAGCCGCGGAAGCGTTAGCTGAGCGGCGCTACTATTGGTCAAATCTGTTGCAATGCTAGCAGGGTATACCGCTGTGTAGCGGCTGGCAGAAGGCACTTCAATGGTGGCTATCTGTTCGTTGGAGGTGCTAATTAGGGCGGGGCCCTCGTTGATTTTTATGGTATCGCCGTTGTTCCACCTAGGCGTGTTCGCGTCCAGATAAACTTTCTCGCCGCCTTCGACTTTGCTACCGTTGAAGTGGCTGATTTTTGCCCTTAGGGTGACGGTGTCTTTTTTGCAGGAGCCGAAGCTCAGCAAGGTCAGCATCGCTGCCGCCAATAGTATATGGGTGTTGTTTTGTTTCATGGTGCGTTTGTGGTTTATATTTTACAGGTTTAGTTATGAACCTCGGTTGAGGCTTTTTCTGGGAGGTGGGTGAGTGCCTTACCAGCCCCATTCGAAATTGCTATAGTTTTCGGTAGAGCCGATGCTGATGTTGGCATCGCCCCAAAAGTTTGCTCCGCTAGAGTTTGCATCGTCCCATGTCTCTAGCTCAGGCGCAGGAATCAGATGGCTAGTTTGATAGCCTTGCTCCACCACAACCGACACCGCAACGACCTCAGGTGTCAGGTAACTCTTTTTTTTGTAGGAGGGGGTAAACTTTTTTATCATATATGCAATGTTTTGGTTTGTCTTATATAGTGTTCATATTGGTAGGCTCCAAAAATTCATTATTTCTCCCAACTAGTTATCCGACAAGTCTACTTTAGCCGCTTGACCAATTATTTTAAATCACCAAGTGGTAGGGTGCGACCTCCGAGCTTAAGTTCAAGTAATAAACGCAACGAGCGCATCCACTCCACTGTTTTGTTATGT
>CAZAAK010000038.1:0-22325 GCA_964483145.1 uncultured Bacteroidaceae bacterium | reverse complement strand
GAAGTGTCAGCCCTAATTTTGGTCAGCCGAAAAATTTTACCGGACAGCAATATTTTTTTGTCATACAAAAAAGACCTATATCCCAAAGGCAATTTATTGATAGGTTTTGATGGCGGGTATTGTCTAACCCCAAGACAAAAATCATATTCGCACTATCTATACAGCTCCAAATTCCATAAGGTAGGCCTTGATGAAATTGTCAATTTTGCCGTCCATTACGCCTGTCACATCGCCAGTTTGGTAGTTGGTGCGGTGGTCTTTCACGCGACGGTCGTCCATTACGTAGCTACGTATCTGTGAGCCCCATTCGATTTTCTTTTGGCTAGCCTTAATTTTGGCTTGTTCTTCTTGCCGATGTTGTAATTCGCGTTCGTACAGTTGCGAGCGAAGTAACCTCATGGCGTTCTCCTTATTTTTGGGTTGGTCGCGGGTCTCGGTGTTTTCAATCAGGATTTCTTCTTCGACTCCGGTATAGGGGTCTTTGTATTGGTAGCGCAGGCGCACGCCACTCTCCACCTTGTTCACGTTCTGTCCACCTGCGCCACCGCTGCGGAAGGTGTCCCAGCTCAGCCTCGACATGTCCACCACTACCTCAATGGTGTCGTCCACAAGTGGGGTGACACTTACCGATGCAAAGGAAGTCATGCGTTTGCCTTGGGCATTGAAAGGGCTAACACGTATCAGTCGGTGCACGCCAGTTTCGCTCTTGAGGTATCCATAGGCGTAATCGCCCTCAATCTGCATGGTCACACTTTTGATGCCGGCCCCTTCTCCGTCTAGGATGTTCGACACAGCCACCTTGTAGTTGTGGGTTTCGGCATAGCGCATGTACATGCGCATCAACATCTCGGCCCAATCTTGGGCCTCCACGCCACCGGCACCGGCATTGATGGAAAGAACGGCATCAAAATGGTCGCTTTCGCCTTGTAGCATATTTTTGAGCTCCAAGCCTTCCACCAAGGGTTGTGTAATGGCAATTTGTTGTAACACATCTTCTTCTGTAGCATCTCCGGTTTCAAAGAATTCGCCCAACACTTGCAAGTCACTGCAGCTGTTGTCAACTTCTTTGAAAGCAGTCACCCATGCTTTTTTTGATTGGATGGCCTTCATCACCTTTTGGGCTTCTTTGGGGTCGTTCCAAAAATCGGTAGCCTCGGTCTTTTTCTCTTCCTCGGAAATCTGATGGGCGAGGGTATCTATGTTGAGGAATCGGCGTAAAGATTCCTTTCGATTCAAAAGGTCTTTTATTGTTTCGGTTGTAGTCATTCTTGATATATTGTTTCTTAGAATTGTGAGGGTCTGCTATTTATTTGTACTAATCTGTAAGACTGAACAGTTCCTTAGGTGAGGGTTTGCTTATGCCTTGCACTAACCTAATCCAAACTCCGTTTTTCTGTCGTCAAATGCACAAACCTTTGTCGGTCCACTAGCTTATACAGGACGCAGGCAAGCTACCGTGGCGGTGTCAGTTGGGAAAGGGTGACGGGAATTGCTGCTGTGTAGAATTTAGGCGGAGGGAGTTGCATTGGCATGTTTGTATCGTGGTCGTGCAGTTTCCGTCAATATGGAAATCTGCATCAATATTTTTGTTCCTTTTACGTTGCAAAATCGCATGTTATTTCAATTTTCGGGAGAGCCTAGCCGATCCATTCGTTTTGTCGTTGTGGCAGATTTTATATAGTTCCGTATATCTCTGGGCAGCCAGGTGTGAAATAGGCAGCCACAAAAGCCAAAAAAATTAGTAATAGTTTGCTCCAAGAGAAGCAGTTGTGGTTTCCGAAAAGAATGCTCACGCTCACATGCAACAGAATGCCTACCACCACGCCCATGACCAGGCTTTGCAACACTTCGTTTTCGGGAATGAGGTACAATCCGCAGACGGAGCCTAGAGGAGTCATTATGGCAAAAAGGGTCAAAAGTGCCAAAGAACGCCAAAAACCATAGCCATTGCCTATAAAAAGTGCTACCAGTACGAGGGCGATGGGAATATTGTGTAGCACAATGCCGTAAAGCAACCCTTGGTGAATGTCTCCATCCAGGTCTACCATAGGCATACCTTCCAAAAATGCATGGATGCAAAGTCCGATCATCAATGCCCCGATGGTCTGACGGCTGTTGCCGCCCGATTGTGCATGCCCATGCTCTACGCCGTGAGTTAACCGCTCAAGCATCAACTGCACGAGATAACCTACCATGACGGCAGCGGCTATCTTGAAATGGAGATATGGGGTAACAAAACGGTAGGGGGGCTGGCCTATAAACATGTGTGGAACCAGATTTATGAAGCATGAGGCAAAGAGGAAAGCGCCGCCAAAGACATCAATGCCACTCATTAGTCGTGGCGATACTTGCTTACGGCCAGGAATGAGCGACACCCACACAACGACGCCTACAATAATCAGCGCATAGGACAGTATGATAGTTGTTGACATAGGTACACAAAAAAAGGGTAAGCTGATTATATCGCACCGCTACAACCAAACACCCTTGCTGTATTCCTACCCTGGGGGATTCAATGGGAGCTGGTCGTATAAGACTTACCCGAATGCAAAAGTACAACTTTTTTTGAAAACAACAACTTTTTTTCTGTCTTTTTTTAGCGGACGAATTTCTATATAATGATAGAGTCTACCTTATATTGCGCTTATTGAGGGCGTTATGGAACATTCGTGCATTAGATAAATGTTCCTCAAGAGTGCAAGAAAAATTATGCTTGCCCGAGAAATCATCCTTTGCACAGAAGAAAAAATAGCCGGTTTTTTTGTTTTTGAGCACAGCATCAATCGATACAGTTGAGGGTATACAGATTGGTCCTGGGGGCAATCCAGCGTATTTATAGGTGTTGTAGGGGCTTTCCACTTGTAGCATATTGCCGCGTATGCGCCGAATGCCGAAGTCGCCAAGGGCAAATTTTATTGTGGGGTCGGCTTGTAGTGGCATGCCTGTGCGGTAGCGGTTGAGATAGACTGAGGCAATGTCAGGTTTTTCTTCATTGCAGTTGGTTTCCTCTTCTACAATGGAAGCCAACGTAAGTACTTGCTGTCGCGAAAGACCTACTTCTTTCAGCAGGCTGTCGCGTTTGCGCCAAAAGGCCTCAGATTCGTTCTGCATGCGGTCCAACAGGGCCTTTGGGGTAATAGTCCAATAGATTTCGTAAGTATTCTGAGGAAACATCCCGATGATACTTTGCGGGGTTTGGCCATATTGACGGCACACATCGGGCGACTGCATTAGCAACAGCAAGCTGTCGCCCGAAAATTCCAATTTGGATCCTAAGTAGTCACATAGTTGTTGCACAGTGCGCTTTTTGTTGATGGTAATCCGAAGGGGGGTCTGATTGCCGTTACGGAGTGTGTGCAGGACAAAGAGGATATTCTGGTTGGGGCAGAAGCGGTAACTGCCGGCATGAATATGGTCGGGTAGGTCGCAGACCCAAGCCAAGGTATTGAAAATTGCGTGGTTGGGGATGCAACCGTGTGCGCTTAGGCTGTCCACCAAGTCGGGGTAGGTGGTGCCAGTGGGTACATTCACACGCGTAGGTTCTGCAATACGTAAGTGTTGGCTCTTAAGTAAGCCAAACCCAATTATCGCTAGCAAGACTATTGCAGCAATGAGGGAAATGACAATAAGGGGAGTCTTCTTTTTCACTTTTCTATAATCAACTGATATCTGTAGGTGTCTATAAACTGGTCAGCTCGCATGACCCAATCGCGCAAGGTGGCGCAGTGTTGGTAGCCGGCACGCAGAAATATTAGTATACTGGGCTGGTTGGTGGCGGCAATATCGGCATAAATTTGATGTAGAGATGTGTTGCTCTGACAGAATTCGGTAAGGGCATTGACCATCGCCTGGCCGTAACCTTTGTGTCGGTATTCGTTGGAGACGACGATACCCACGGCAGCACGGCGATTAATGGGATCGTAATTGTAGAGTTCTATGCAGCCTACAGGTTGGTCATTCTCGGAAAAGCCATAGAGTTTCAATTGGCCGGATGAGAGCGAAGTGCCATTCAGTGCTTTCAGAATCATTACTTTTCTTTATTTAGAGAAGAACAGTTCAACTTATTTTATCCCAATGGGGCAACAGATTGCTTTGAGCGATATGTTGGCGTAGTGGATGGTTGTCAGGGTCAAGTAGGTCGGGGTCAGTCTCCAATAGGTTGCGAACTTCACTTCGTGTGGCGCGTACCAAAGGTTCGTCGTCAACTAGGTCTGCCAGTTTCATGTCCAACATACCACTTTGTTGCAGACCTTGCAAGTCGCCAGGACCGCGTAGCTTGAGGTCAGCCTCGGCAATAAGGAATCCATCGGAGGTAGAGCACATAGTATCAATGCGTTGTTTGCCAGTGCGGCTCAATTCGTCTTTAGTCATAAGAATGCAGTACGATTGACTGCCTCCGCGACCTACACGACCACGCAATTGGTGCAATTGGCTTAGCCCAAATCGCTCGGCATTTTCTATCACCATTACTGTGGCATTGGGCACATCCACTCCCACCTCAATAACGGTAGTAGAGACCATAATGTTGGTTTGGCCGCACTTAAAGCGGTCCATTTCGTAGGCCTTAGCATCAGCTGGCATTTGTCCGTGCACGATGCTCAATTGATACTGTGGCATGGGGAAACTGCGTGAGATGCTTTCGTAGCCGTCCATCAGGTCTTTCAGATCCAAGTTTTCGCTTTCGTTGATTAGCGGATAAACAACATAAATCTGCCGTCCTTGGGCAATTTGCTGTTTCATAAAATTGAAAAGGAGACTGCGCTGGGCATCGGTGCCGTGGGTGGTGATGATAGGTTGCCGTCCCGGAGGAAGTTCGTCGATGACCGAGCATTCCAAATCAGCGTAGAGGGTCATGGCCAATGTACGTGGAATAGGGGTGGCGGTCATTACTAATACATGGGGTGGCGGTGCGCTTTTACTCCACAGTTTGGCACGTTGTTCCACGCCAAAGCGGTGCTGTTCATCAATGACAACAATCCCCAATTGTTTGAATACCACGTCTTTTTCGATCAGAGCATGTGTGCCGATGAGGATATTGATCTCGCCTGCAGCCAAGCGTTGCTTGATTTTTTTCTTCTGACTGGGCTTGAGAGAGCCTACCAACAGGTCCACCTCAATATCCAATCCTACCAGCATCTTTTGAAAATTGGTAAAATGTTGTGTAGCAAGGATTTCTGTAGGCGCCATTAGGCATGCCTGGCATCCATTGTCCAAGGCAATGAGGATGGTCATCAGAGCTACTAGTGTTTTGCCACTGCCTACATCGCCCTGTAGTAGCCGATTCATTTGGTGCCCGCTACGCATATCCTGACGAATTTCTTTGATAACGCGTTTTTGTGCTCCGGTCAGTGGAAATGGTAAGTTGTTATAATAAAAGTTATTGAAGTAGTCTCCCACTATGCCAAAAATGCGTCCTACAGAGTTCCGACGTCGGTCGGCACGGCTATATTGGTAATCGAGTTGGTGATAGAATAATTCTTCAAACTTTTCTCTATAGACGGCCTGTTGCCACTCTTCCATTGTATTGGGATAGTGCATGCTGCGTAGTGCTTGGGATCGTTCCATCAAGTGGAATTTGGCAATGGTGGCGGTGGGTAGGGTTTCAGGCATGTAGGTGGGTATGACTGCTAGTAGGTTGTCGGTCATGCGTGCTAAAGCTTTAGTATTTATGCCGCGGTTTTTGGCCTTTTCTGTGGTACGGTAAACTGGCAGGAAGGCATGCACGGGCTGGCTTTGGTTGAAATCGACAGCCTCTATATCGGGGTGCACCAACTGGTAGTCACCGCCAAAGAGATTTGGATGTCCCATTACGTTGTATACTACTCCGGAACGAATGCTCTCCCTAATCCATTTGAGTCCTTGGAACCATACTAGCGTCATGTTGCCAGTGCCATCGTTGAAGGTAGCCTCCATGCGCGTGGAATGTCCCGAGGTGATGGTGTGCAGGTCGCTGATTCGACCTCGGAAAACTAAATAGGGTTCGTTGGGATCAAAATTTTGCAGGGTGCTGACACGGGATCGATCTACCATTCTGAAAGGAAAATAGTTCAGTAAATCGCCAAAAGTGTTGATATTAAACTCTTTGGCAAGAATATCGGCCTTTGCGGGCCCAACGCCTTTCAGGTACAGGATAGGAGTGTCGATATTCAATGGAAATTTATTGTTGGTGGGAGAGACGCTCACGCTCAATTGTACTACTGATGTCCTTGTGTTGTAGGTCGGACAGAAGTATAACGGTATCAATTGTAGGGTCCAACTCCCGATTAACGGAAGCAATGGTCTGCTCATATTCCAGGTCCCGCACATTACGCACTCCGCGTACAATGAATTTAGCTCCGACTTGATGGCAGAGGTCAACTGTCATATTGCCAAAGGCTAATGCTTCTACTTTAGGTTCGTTGGCAAAGACACTCCGAATCTGCCGGAGTCGCTCTTCGGGAGAGAACATGTAGTGCTTGTCGGTATTGACTCCAATGGCCACGTACACTTTATCGAAGAGTGCCAACGATCGCTGCACAATGGCCTCATGCCCAGATGTGAAGGGGTCAAAGGAACCTGGGAAAATGGCAATGCGCATTTGTGGGGTGGAATTGTTGGGTTTAACAGGCATTGTTCAGATGGAATAATTATCTTTTGCGTTTGTTGTGAGATTTACTGTAGGGTTTGCCGTATTGCTCACCAAATTGCCATGCTAGGCGCAATGTGACGGAAGAATTGTAGCAGTTGTTGCTCCAGATTTTATCGCCCATACGAAAAGACCAGTCCTTTTTGATTGGGATAATGGAACGTTGGTAACGTATACTCAGCTTGAGACTTTGCCATACAGCAAAGCGAATCTCAATGGCAGGGGCAAGGTCATTCTTTAGAAAGGCCATATTATTGCTATCTGGAATAAAATAGTTGGGATTGTACGACACAGTGCCGTGGGGTTGTGCTACCAATCGGCTGTACGATATACCCAAGCCTATCTGCATGCCTCCATAGGGGTCGTGAAAGAAGAGGGTAACAGGAATATCAACATAATGTAGGTCTAATTGGATATTGTAGTAGTTCTCGCTGGAACTTTTATGGTTGGAGATGCCTCGGCAGCTGTAGTCTGTTTCAATGGCCAACGCCCAACGGTCGCGGTCATCTAATCGGACCCAAGCACCTACGCCTCCGGTGAAGCCACAATGGTTGAAACCCTTCAGTTCGTCGCCCTCTACCTGCCCAAGTACTGCACCGGCGTTCAGGTAAGCTTGGATGCGCTGTTGCGCCTGCATGGAGATGGCAATCCAAAGAAATAAGACCAGGAAAATGTGTTTTCGCATGGTAGTATCAGATATTGAATATGTTTCGAATAAGAATTTGCAAGTCGGTAGAGAGTTTGTAGGTGCGCAGATAGCGAAGGTGAATCCGTTGCTTGAGTTCGGGACTGAGATGTTTTGTGTGTGAGGAGAGGGCGCATTCGGGTCCGAAGATGCCGGGGCGCGTTTCTCCGTCTCGGGTGCCCACCCAACTTTTTTTTCCGGTCAACACTTCCCAACAATGAACAAAATAGAGCTTTTTGCGGTGTTGAAACCAAAAAAGAATGGGGGAGAAGAGAAGCAACATTAAGGAGAAGACAATATCCAACAGCCTTTTGTTGCGCCGGTTGAGTGGACTTACAATGGTGTACAGTTCTTCGGCGTAGAGGTCTTCGGCGCTGTTGATGCTATTACTCCCGATAATAAAATCACTGTCGCTTGGCACAATCTTGTATTCAACCTGTTGCCGATGGCCGGGTTGCTGGCTTAAGGCAGTCATCAGATTGATAATTTGCCGAACAGAAATATCTTTGCTGCAGAAGATTACCTCATCGGCGCGGTAAACATGAATGGCGTCGATGAGTTTTTGGCTATCAAGGTGAGGATGTATGATACTGGCTATTTGGGCACCCCCAAACGACTCGTAAAGTTTTCGTACACGTATGGATTCTTCATCTCCGCCCACGATGATGCAACGTCGTGGCGCTTTGAGCCTAAGTTCGTAGCCTGGTAGATGTAATAGACTCAGCACACCGCGAATACCCAAAGTGGAGAGCAGAGTCCATCCACAACCAAGCAACAGCAAGGCACGCGAGTAGCGTTGACTTTCGTTGAGTAGGGAATAGAACACTAGCAATGCCGCTGCACCTGTTGCCATGCCCTTGACAATGCGAACAGGTTTCAGAGGTTTCAGATAACCACCATAGAGCCAACTGCATAACATCAGTATTAGAATGTATAGAGGGATCACCAGCCAGGTGTACTGCGGCGGATAGTAATGTATGTTGGCGGCCCAATAGATGGCCCACAACTGCTTGATGCACCAAAATCCAGCAAAGGCCGTGACAAAATCGGCTATTGGCAATGCAACAACCTGCAACACGCGCTTGAGCCATGCTAGTGTGGCTCGTCCCCAAATGGCCAGATGTAGCAACGTATTGAAGAATCTTGCGTTTTTGCCAGAGAAATAGCGTTTGACAAAGATGGCCATGGCGTTGTAGAAGGTGTAAACGTAGTTTATACTCCCACGCTTGGTACTTTCCCCCTTGTAATGGATGATGCGGGTGCCAGGGTAGTAGTAGTTTTCGAAGCCAGCAAGCTTGATACGCCAGGAGAAATCGATGTCCTCGCCATACATAAAATAACTCTCGTCCAGCAAACCCACCTTTTCCTCGGCAGTGCGGCTGATCATCAGAAAGGCACCAGATAAGATGTCGACAGGATTGGTTTCGCTATCGCTCAGATGCCCCATATAATAGGCGGCAATGCGGCGAGAATGAGGGAAGAAACGAATGAGTCCGCTCATTTTGTAGAAAGAAGCCGCAGGAGAGGGAAATCCCCTCTTGCTTTCTTTCAGGTAAGAACCTTCCCCATTAATCATCTTCACGCCCAAACCACCACAGTCGGGGTGGGTGGTATAGAAATCGGCACATTTGCTAAAGGTGTCGTGTTCCACAACGGTGTCGGGATTCAGTAATAGTATCAAGTCGCCCCGACAGATGCGCAATGCCTGATTATTGGCTTTCGCGAATCCAACATTGACCTGATTAGCAATAAGATGCACCTGTGGATATTTCTCGCGCACCATTTCCACCGACCCATCCACCGAAGCATTGTCCACTACAAACACCTCCAAATACAACACTTCACCGGGCGTTTCCTGAAGTGCTAAGTCGCTTCCATATACCGACTCCAAACACTGTTCCAAGAAAAACCTAACGTTATAGTTGACAATTACAATACTGAGAAGCACTTTTCTTGTAGCGGGCAATTATCTGTTGTTACTTATAAAAACCATTGCCGTACGGCATTCACCGCACGGCATCGGTTTTCATAGTTTATTTTTCCGCAGCCTTTTTTCTGCGGCCTCGGGGCTTCTTTTCCCCTGCATTCTTTATGACCTCCACAGCCTCTTCGATGCTCATGCTTAAGGGATCGGTGTTTTTAGGCAGACGGAAGTTCTCGTTCCTGTAAGTCAGGTATGGACCGTAACGACCTATGTTAGAGCTAACAATATCGCCTTCATGGACTCCAATTTCATGGGGATAGATAGTGCGCAAGCGTTCCTTCTCCTTCTCGGCTTCGCGCTTGACTTTGATAATCTGAATACAACGGTCAAGGTCCACCTCATAGGGGTCATCGTTCTTGGAGAGCGAGTAGAATTTTTTGTCCAAACGCACGTAAGGGCCAAACTTGCCAATGCTGACAATGACATCATTGCCCTCGAACTGACCCACCACGCGAGGCAAATCGAACAACGCCAAAGCTTCATCCAAGGTGATGGTTTCGATACTCTGACCTTTCTTCATACTAGCGAACCTGGGCTTTTCCTCGTTGGATGTGTCGCCAAACTGCACCAAGGTGCCATATCGACCAATCTTGGCATAGATGTTTTTGCCAGTCTTGGGGTCGACACCGATAAGTCGGTTGCCAGTTGTGCGACGACTATTCTGCTGGGTTTGGCGGATGTTCTTGTGGAAAGGAACATAAAATTTATCTATCACCTTGCGCCATTGCTTCTTGCCAGCAGCAATCTCATCGAAGTCCTTTTCCACAGTGGCGGTAAAATTATAGTCAATGATATCGGTAAAGTGCTCCATAAGAAACTGGTTGACCACTGCTCCGATGTCGGTGGGAAAGAGTTTACCTTTTTCGGAACCAATCCTCTCCGTACGGACTTCGTTGCTTATCGAACCATCTTTGAGTACAACTGCTTGGCACTCCATGGTAACGGGCTCGCGGTCTTCTTTGATGACATATTCGCGCTTGAGAATGGTACTGACTGTAGGAGCAAAGGTGGATGGGCGTCCAATGCCGAGGTCCTCCAACTTCTTCACTAGGCTAGCCTCCGTGTAGCGAGGGGCATGCTGTGTGTGGTGTTCCAAAGCTTCTGCCACATCAAGAGAAAGTTGCATGCCCTCAACCAGTTTGGGCAACGAGCGTCCTGCATCAACACTCTCCTCGGGTTCGTCGTCGGTGGATTCCATATAGACTTTCAAAAAACCGTCAAAGCGTACCCGCTCGCCTTGGCAGACAAACCTCTCTTCGTGATTGGAAATATTGATATCCACAATGGTTCTTTCAATGTCGGCATCAGCCATTTGAGAGGCTATAGCACGTTTCCAGATAAGCTCGTAGAGGCGGCGTTGCGCGGTATCGGCATTGATAGTGACGTTCTCCATATAGGTGGGGCGAATAGCCTCGTGGGCCTCCTGGGCACCCTTGGTCTTGGTTTGGTAACGGCGAGTCTCTACATAGTTTTCACCATAAAGGGTAGTGATTTCATCCTTGGCCATCTCCAAAGCCAATTCGCTTAGGTTAACACTGTCGGTACGCATGTAGGTGATATAACCACTTTCGTACAGTTGCTGGGCAATTTGCATGGTACGAGCAACGCTGAAACCTAGTTTTCGGCTGGCCTCTTGTTGCAAAGTTGAAGTGGTAAAAGGTGGCGCAGGGGAACGTTTGGCAGGTTTGGTGTCGATCGTTTGCACCTTAAATGCGCAACCTATCAGACTTTGCATGAAAGCTTGGGCCTCCTCTAGATTGTCGTAGCGGCGACTCAACTCGGCTAGCACCTGCATACGTCCGTTGGTGGGGTGGAACTGGGCAGTAACACGAAAGTAACTCTGGCTTTGGAATTTCTTAATTTCTTCCTCTCGCTCAACAATTAGTCGCACAGCAACGCTCTGTACACGACCTGCGCTGAGGGCAGGCTTGATTTTGGTCCAAAGGATAGGACTGATTTCGTAGCCTACCAAACGGTCCAATACACGCCGAGCCTGCTGTGCATCAACCAAATTGAGGTCAATGGTGCGAGGATTCTCAATAGCATGGAGAATGGCATTCTTGGTAATCTCGTTGAAAACAATGCGTTTGGTGTGCTCCGGATTGAGCTTCAGCGTCTCCTGCAAGTGCCATGCAATAGCCTCTCCTTCGCGGTCCTCATCGGATGCAAGCCACACCATATCAGCATCCTTGACGGCCTTCTTTAGCTCCGAGACTAGCTTGTGTTTTTCCTCGGTAATTTCGTATTGTGGTTCGTATTGGTTCTCTATATCTATGCTCATTTCTTTCTTGGCTAGGTCGCGGATGTGCCCGTTGCTGGACTTTACCACATAGTCCTTGCCGAGAAATTTCTCAATGGTCTTCGCCTTTGAAGGTGACTCTACAATTACAAGATTTTTCATATTCTGTTCCTTGCTTTTTTATTCTTTCGTTTCTTTCTACACAGGGTCGGAATCATATATCAACCAATTGTTTTGTTATTATATATGATATATTGCACGCGCAAAACGATTTGCAAAGTAACACATTTTTTTTGACATAGCAATTTTTTTCTTCCGCAACGTTTTTTTCGTGCGGCACCTCATACGGAATCAGCGTAGCCTGATAGGGTGCACTTTGCATGATACCAAAAAAGCCCTCACCATCGCGGCAAGGGCTATTTATTCGTAAGAGTAGAAGACTAGCAAAGTTCATGAATCACCAAGCCAGAGCGCAACTTGGGCTCGAACCAGGTGGTCTTCGGGGGCATGATATTACCGGTATCGGCAATATCAATAATCTGTTTCATGCTCACGGGATACAAGGCAAAGGCAACTTTCATCTCACCGTTGTCAACGCGGCGCTTCAGTTCGCCCAAACCACGGATGCCGCCCACAAAATCAATACGCTTGTCGGTACGGAGATCCTTGATGCCGAGAATCTTATCCAAAACATGGTCGGAAAGAATCTTCACGTCAAGAACGCCAATGGGGTCGTTGTCGTTGTATTTTCCAGTTTTGGCATTCATCCGATACCAATGGCCGTCCAAATACATGCTGTGCTCGTGTAGCTTGGCAGGTTTGTAGATTTCGGTGCCCATGTCCTCTACCTCATAGGCATCGTTCAAAGCAACTAAGAACTGTTCTTTACTCAGCCCATTCAGATCCTTCACAACACGATTGTAGTCAATGACATTCAGTTGGTTATCTGGGAAAATGACAGTCATGAAGAAGTTGTATTCCTCCTTGCCGGTATGGTTGGGGTTCTGCTCTTTCTTTTCTTGTCCAACAAGGGCAGCTGCAGCGCTACGATGATGCCCATCGGCAATATACATAGCGAGAACCTTGGTAGCAAAAAGTTCGACCAACTCATCAATTTTCTTCTTGTCGTTGATAACCCAAAAGCGGTGGCCAAAACCATCTTCCTTAGCTATGAAATCGTAGATGGGTTTGTCGGCAGTGACGCTGGCAACAATCTCATCGATACGACTGACGGCAGGATAGGCAAAGAAAACGGGCTCCACATTGGCATTGGTGATGCGGACATGGTTCATACGGTCTTCCTCTTTGTCCTTGCGGGTCAGTTCGTGCTTCTTGATTACCTTGTTCACATAATCTTCGCTAGAAGCGCAAGCCACAATCCCATACTGCCAATGTGCATTGACATCGGTGGGGTTCATACTTTGGGCATAGATGTAGAGTTTGTCCTCTTCATCTTTGACCAACCACCCTAGGTCCTTGAATTTGTTGTAGTTTTTCACTACCTGCAGGTATACTTCGGGGTCGGTGTCTTTGATGCCAGGTTCAAGGTCGATTTCAGCCTTGGTTACATGCAACAGGCTGTAGGGGTTGCCTTCACACTCTTTGCGGGCTTCTTCAGTATTGAGCACATCGTAGGGACGTGAGGCCAATTTTTCAACAATGTCCACGGGAGGGCGGAAGCCCTTGAAAGGTTTAATTACGCTCATTGTAGTTGTTTGTTTGTTGTTAATGATTCTGTCTGTCAATGCTGCATACCGTCAAGGCATGCAGGAAGGCACCCACTAGGTGCCCTCCTGAGATATATTGCATTGTAGCTTTACCATCGGATTAACCTTCGTAGAAAGGCATCTTCACGGTAACAGCTTTTAGAAGTTTGTTGCGGATTTTAATGTAAATCTCGGTGCCAACCTTGCCGTATTGAGCCTTCACCAATGCGGTACCAATGTTTTTGCCAGTACTTGGACTAGGAGAACCGGAGCGGACTTGGCCTATCACGTTGCCTTCTGCATCGCAGACCTCGTAGCCGTTGCGGGCAATGCCGCGGTCCACCATCTCAAATCCGGCAATCTTGCGCTTTACGCCAGCAGCCTTCTGAGTCAAGAAGAGACTCTTGTTGATGAAATTGTTGTTCTCGGCTTTCAACTTGGTAATCCAAGCCAACGGAGCTTCAAGGGGACTGATGGTGTCGTCCATCTCATGGCCGTAGAGGCAGAAACCTTTCTCTAAACGGAGAGTGTCGCGGCAACCTAGGCCAGCGGGCATGATGCCGAACTCTTTGCCTGCTTCAAACACCTTGTTCCACACATCAATGGCATGTGCTTTGGGAATGTAGATTTCGCATCCGCCTGCACCAGTGTAACCGGTAGTAGAAAAGATGATGTCCTTTACACCGGCAAACTCAATGATTTGGAAAGTATAATATTCCATATCAACTACATTGGCTCTGGTTAGCTTCTGCATGGCCTTCAACGCGTTAGGACCTTGAACAGCAAGCTGCGCCCAAGCCTCGCTTTCGTTCATAAAATCAACGCCTAGAGTCATGCCCATCTTGTCGGCAATTTGGCTCATCCAAGCCCAGTCCTTATCGATATTGGCAGCGTTGGGGACCATAAAATATTCATCATCGTGTACACGGTAAACCAACATGTCGTCCACTATGCCGCCCTGACCGTTTGGGAGGCAAGTGTACTGAACTTTACCATCGGAGAGTGCATCAATGTCGTTGACGGTCACATACTGCATAAACTGTTTGGCAAGGGGACCTTTGGCACGGAATTCTCCCATGTGGCTGACATCGAAGACTCCTACATTATTGCGGACGTTGTTGTGTTCTTCAACAAGGCCGGTGTACTGAATAGGCATGTTGTAGCCTGCAAACTCGGCCATTTTGGCTCCAAGGGAGATGTGCAAGTCGGTATACGGAGTGGTTTTCATTTTTGTAAATATTTTATTTTAAATTATTTATGTTCATTTTTTAGCGAAAATGACTTTACAAATATACACTTTTTTGTGAGATAACCAATATTTTGACTCAAAAATGGTTTCCTGTGACAACGAGTCGCAAATACTATTTTGAGCATCGAAGTCTCACAGCCTGTCGGCGGGCTTGGGCAACAATCTCTTCCTCACCTTCAACATGGTGGTGATGCATGAGGATGCGACCGTTGCAGATGACCGTGTCAACGGCATCGCTATGGGCGGCATAGAAAAGTCCGGATAGGACGTCATCTTGGGGTACGAAGGCCATGTTGTCCAAATCCACCAACATCAGGTCGGCCAATTTGCCTTTGGCTATTCTTCCGGTATTGACACCGACTGCATTGAAGCCATTTTCGGTTGCTACTTGCAACAACTCGGAGGTAGGCAACATAGTAGGGTCTTGGTGCACCCCCTTTTGAAGATAAGACATAAAGCGTGCAGCCTCAATCATATCCAAATTGTTGCTACTAGCACTGCCATCGGTGCCTATGGTAACATTCACCCCAGCGTCACGTAATTGGGGGTAAAGGAAACGGTATCCAGAACCCAGTTTTAGATTAGAGGCAGGGTTGTGGACCACAGTAAGATTGTGCTGTGACATGAGTTTTATTTCCTCCAAGTCTAGAAAAAGGCTATGCGCGCCAACAAAACGACCTTCGGTAGTGTTCAGCACCCCAAGGCGTTCGAGGAGAACATAGGGGCGGACACCGTGCTTTTGCAGGCACTGTTGTACCTCATATTCGGTTTCGGCCATGTGAATGTGATACAAAGTGCCGTACTTCTGACTCATTTCGGCACTGCGCACCAATCCCTTTCTGCTGACAGTGTAGACGGCGTGGGGCGCAAGACTGAGACTCAACAAGCCGCCCGAACTCTCCACGTCCTCGCGCAGGCGGAGAAAAAAGTCATCGGTGAGTTCATCGCCATCTCCGAATACCGTGTAACCCAATACGCCCCGAATGCCCATCTCAGACACGGCCTTGGCCGCATATGGCAGTAGAAAGTACATGTCGTTGAAAAGCGTGGTGCCGCTTTTGATCATTTCCAGACAAGCCAACTTCACACCCCAATAGACAGCTTCGCCGTCCAATTTCTTTTCAGTAGGCCAAATACAGTCGTTCAGCCACTGCTGCAAGGGTCTATCGCTACCTATACCCTTAAGAAGGGTCATGGCAGCGTGAGTATGCATATTTGAAAAGGTTGGGAGGGCAACTAACCGAGTACCATCAATCTTGATGGCGTCAGCCGGCGCTATAATACCACTCCCTATGCAGGAAATATATTGGCCCTCTATTAGGATATCTGTAATCTCACCATTAAGCAGGACACCCTGTACAAATATGGATTCCATAAAAATCTAGGAGATGTTACTGTACCAATATCAATATGTTGTTCTGCTGCCCTTTGACAACACCTCCACGGATATCAAATAACTTCTCCTCTCCCTCAGCTGTCACCACTCGTAGGGTGCCTTGGGCAAGAGCGGAGATGATGGGGGCGTGATTTTCGAGCATCTCGAAACGGCCACCTACGCCAGGCAGGTGGAGTTGCTTGACTTCCCCTTCAAAGACTGTCGAATCGGGTTTCGAAATTTTTATTTTCATACTGGCGTAGTGCTATTTGGTCTCAGCAAGAATTTTCTCACCCTTCTCGATGGCCTCTTCAATGGTGCCAACGAGTAGGAACGCCTGTTCGGGCAGATAGTCGCACTCACCGTTGAGAATCATATTAAAGCCTTTTATTGTGTCTTCAATGCTGACGAATTTGCCCGGCAATCCGGTGAAGGCTTCTGCCACATGGAAAGGCTGGGAGAGGAAGCGCTGTATGCGGCGTGCGCGGGCAACCACCTGCTTGTCGGCTTCGCCGAGTTCCTCCATGCCGAGGATGGCAATGATATCTTGCAACTCGTTGTAGCGTTGTAGAATCTGCTTGACCTTTTGGGCGGTGTCGTAGTGCTCCAGACCCACAATATCGGGAGAAAGGATGCGTGAAGTGGAGTCCAAAGGGTCAACAGCTGGATAAATGCCCAATTCCGAAATCTTTCGGCTCAACACCGTTTGCGCATCCAAGTGGGCAAAGGTAGTGGCGGGGGCAGGGTCTGTAAGGTCATCGGCAGGTACGTATACGGCTTGTACGGAAGTGATGGAACCGCGCTTGGTCGAGGTAATACGCTCCTGCATCATGCCCATCTCGGTGGCCAAGGTAGGCTGATAGCCTACGGCAGAAGGCATGCGGCCAAGTAGGGCCGATACCTCCGAACCGGCTTGGGTAAAACGGAAAATGTTATCGATAAAGAGCAATATGTCACGACCACCGGTTTTCTCGTCTCCATCGCGGAAATATTCCGCAAGCGTCAGCCCGGAGAGAGCTACACGAGCACGGGCACCAGGGGTTTCGTTCATCTGTCCAAAAACCATTGTGCACTTGGAACTCTTGACAGCCTGCATATCCACCTTGTTAAGGTCCCAGCCGCCTTCCTCCATGCTCTTGGCAAACTCGGGCCCGTAGTTGATAACACCGGCCTCAATCATCTCGCGTAGCAGGTCGTTGCCCTCGCGAGTGCGCTCACCAACACCAGTGAAGACCGACATGCCAGAATATTTTTTTGCGATATTGTTGATTAACTCTTGAATTAGCACAGTCTTGCCTACGCCAGCTCCCCCAAAGAGACCGATTTTGCCGCCCTTAAGGAAGGGTTGGATGAGGTCAATGACCTTGATACCGGTGAAAAGCACTTCCTGGCTAGTGGCCAAATTTTCGAATCTTGGAGGATCTTGATGGATGCTGTACCGCTTCTCACAGGAAGGGTCTGGCATGCCGTCAATAGCCTTGCCAATGACATTAAACAGGCGTCCGTTGATATTCTCGCTCACAGGCATGGATATAGGACCGCCAAGGGCAATCACCTCAGTGCCGCGTTGCAGGCCATCGGTGCTGTCCATGGCAATGGTCCGCATGGTGTTTTCGCCAATGTCCTGCTGGCATTCTAGCACCACTTCGGTGCCATCGGGGCGCACCACCTTGAGGGCATCGTAAATGTCGGGGAGAGTAGCATCCTCGTCAAAAGTGACATCGACCACGGCGCCGATAATTTGGGAGATCTTTCCTTTGATAGAGTCTTTCATGTATATCGTATTGTTTTACTTCAAGTTGAATTGTTCTGAAAAATACTTTTCCAAGGTGCGAAGATACGATTTTATCTGCAAATAATATTCTTTTTGGAGAGAAAAAATAGTTTACATGTTTCAACTAATTGAATTACGATAGTTTGTAAATTCGTCCAGGGAGGCATCTTACAACCCCTTTCAATTCCATTTCCATAAGCGATGCGGCAATCTGGGGGAGGGAAAGGTCGCAACATTGGTCAATCTCATCCATGGTCATCTCTCTTTGCTCCTGAAGCAGGTGGACTATTTTCTGTTCGTTATTCTTTAGGGTAGCAAA
Source organism: uncultured Bacteroidaceae bacterium (assembly GCA_964483145.1). GTDB lineage: Bacteria > Bacteroidota > Bacteroidia > Bacteroidales > P3 > Colimorpha. Next base: position 4,369 of record CAZAAK010000038.1, on the reverse strand, counting down.
CAACTCTTGCTGCTGCTCTTTGTGCCGAGCTTTCACCATAGCATTTTTCCACCCCATTTGGAAGTAGAGATCCCCCGCATTGCGCAGGATAATTGCTTTGTTGTTGACAACAAGGTTGTTGCACCCTTCCGAAAGAGGATCGTCCAAACGCCCTGGCACAGCAAAGACTTCACGGTGATAACTATTGGCAATATTGGCAGTAATAAGGCCGCCGCCACGTTCGGCCGATTCTACCACCACGGTAGCGTCTGCCAAAGCTGCCACAATGCGGTTGCGGGCAGGAAAATATGCCGCCTGGATTCCGGTGCCAAGGGGGTATTCGGTAACTAGGGCACCCCCTTGTTCCAAAATGTGTTGGGCCAAAGCACGGTTCTGACTGGGGTAAATGGTGTCTAGGCCATGCCCCAACACTGCTACCGTGGGTAGGCCATTGTTGACAGCGGCAGTGTGGGCAGCGGTGTCTATTCCATACGCTAAACCACTTATTATTAGTGGTTTATCTGCAATCATCTCTTGTATCAGTCGAGTCGCCACGGTTCGGCCGTAATCCGTGCATTTGCGCGAACCTACAATAGCCACAGCATGATGCGGATTAAGGTTGCACTGTCCCATCCGATAAAGTAGGGCAGGTGTGTCCTCACAACCTGGCCTGTTGAGCCGTTGGGGGTATTCGTCTTCAGTAAAGAAAAATGTCTCAATGCCATATTTTTCCAAACGAGGAATCTCTTGCTCGGCTTGGCGAAGGGTGGTTTTGCACTCAATGGCGTTGACAATGGCCGGATGTCGCGGGAAGATTTCTCTCAGTTGTGGGCGCGACATGCCAAACAGATGCTCAGCGCTCTCACATACCTCCATGAGTTGCCGCAAGCCCTTGGCGCCCAAACCAGGAATGTTCACAATTGCTATATGATAAGGATTCAATCGTTTGGACATGTCTTCCAAACCTTTTGGTTCAATTTTGATTTCTGAGCCGTTCCGCCACCAACCGAAGACTATTATAGGATTGGTCGAGCCGTTGCAGGCTAAGATCCTTGCCAACCCAAACTGCTTCCTCTATGCCCTCCTCCCGTTGAGGTTGTGCGTTGCCTTTGTCAGCAACGTACATCCGAAACCAACTAGTCTGCTTGAGGTGCCAACCGCCATATTTGTCATAAATGTGGTAGGTTTTCATTATCAGTGGACCAATTGTGAGGTTGCAGAGGCCAGTCTCTTCACGTACTTCCCTTAGAGCAGACCGACGGAGACTTTCACCAGCTTCCACCTTTCCCTTGGGAATGTCCCAATTGCCTTCCCGTCGAATGAGCAACCATTCACCATCGGGTGCCTCCACAAGCCCACCTGCGGCTTTGATGTAGATGTAGTTCAGCATACAGTATTTCACTATCCTATCTATACTGTGGTAGAGCCAAACCCATACGTTGTTTTTTTGTTTGAGCCGATCGAAACACAAGTCAATCTGACTATCATCCATCACTGTAAAACATTTAGGTACAGATGTTTGGTATTTTTCACCACAAGGACAAAAGTGAATCATACAATCGCCAAAAGAGACCGTTAGCTGCTTCATATGCCTCCTATAACGGTCTTGGGAGTGAAAATATTTTTCCGCTCCAAAAAAAAATTGTATCTTTGCCGTATGATTACAAACAATAATATGGCCCTGCAGATGGCCACTTTTTTACTGCAAGTCAAAGCAATAAAGCTCAACAATGAGAATCCTTTCACTTGGGCTTCCGGTCGCAAATCCCCAATTTATTGCGACAATCGCATCACTCTTTCCTACCCCGAAATCCGTACATTCATCCGCCAGAGCTTTGTGGAAGTGATTGGCAACACATGGAACGGCATCGATGTCATTGCCGGCGTTGCCACTGGCGGTATCGCACAAGGTGCCTTGGTTGCCCAGGAGTTGGGGCTACCCTTTGTTTACGTTCGCTCCGAAGCCAAGTCACACGGCTTGACCAACCAAATTGAGGGTGAGATTCACGCTGGCCAGACAGTGGTGGTGATTGAGGACCTTGTCTCCACTGGCAAAAGTAGCCTTGTCGCTGTTGATGCATTACGCGGGAAGGGATGTATCGTAAAGGGAATGGCCGCTATTTTTACCTATGGCTTGGATGTGGCAATCAAGAACTTTGCTGATGCTGGCGTCGAGTTACGCACTCTCACCAATTACGATACTCTCCTCGAGGTGGCTTGCCACGAAGACTATATCCTCCCCTCCGAGCAGGAGTCTCTCTCTGCTTGGCGTAAGGACCCAGAGGCTTGGAGCGATGCTCACATGAACGCATAGACAGGCTCCGTGAGGCAAAAAATTGCTATAGTCTTCTTGATGCTACTCTGTAGCGTCCCCATCTCGGCGCAACGGATTGTGTTGCATTCCTTCGCACTTAGGGGCGATACCTTAACCATCTGTTACGGTCTGGATCGTCAATGCGACATCTGTGTGCGTGTAGCCATAGACGGCGGTCCGTATACAGCCCCTTTGCAAGGGTTGCAAGGGGCCATAGGTAAAGGGGTCAAACCCGGCGACAGCCTCGCCATTACCGCTTTCCACTTACCTGAAATACAAGGTGTTGATTCTGCATCCCTTTCCTTTTTGGTGGAGGAGGACGATGGGGCATTACTAGTCTATGCAAGGGATTACCCTTTCCGTATGATGCCGGTGGAGGGAGGTAGTTTTGCCATGGGGTGCACGCATCCGCGGGGCGAAAAGAATACCTATGCCGATGAGTTGCCTGTTCATAAGGTAACACTCAACAGTTATTACATTGGTCAATACGAAGTTACGCAAGGGCTTTGGAAAGCCGTGATGGATGGAAACCCTTCCAAGTGGGTTGGAAACGACAGTTTGCCTGTGGAACAGGTATCTTGGAACGATGCCCAGATTTTCATCGCCCGTCTCAGCCAAATTACCGGCTATCGGTTTCGTCTGCCCACCGAAGCAGAGTGGGAATTTGCTGCCCGTGGCGGCATCCGTAGCCACGGCACTGTCTACCCCGGTGTGCGCAGTCAGGTTTGGGAGACTTGCTGGAGTGCTCTGAACAGCGGCGGGCACAGTCATCCTGTGGGGCGTTTGAAACCCAATGAGTTGGGTCTTTACGACATGGGAGGCAATGTGTTGGAGTGGTGTAGCGATTGGATGGAAGCCTATTCTAGCACCCCGCAAACCAGCCCCCAAGGACCTCGCAGTGGCGAAAACCGCATCCTCCGCGGTGGATGCTTCAATAGCCCCTCTTGGGCTTGTAGCGTCTTCGAACGTAGTTGGTATCTGCCCGACTACGGTTATGGCTATTTTGGCTTCCGCCTAGTGATGGACAGCGACGAACGCGACGAAGAATGATAGTGTCTACTAGGTTGTTGGCACGGTTTGTTTGTATCTGTAATTCAGTTGTACTATTATATATATATATATACCTATTTTTGTTCTTTTTTTCTATTGTTCTATGGAAAAGATTCAGGTCAAAGACCGTACTTTTAGGATGTACATGCCCGAAGTCGAGATTCAGAAATGTGTGAAAGCAGTGGCGGACCGCATCTCTAAGGACTACAGGAACCGCAAACCAATTCTCTGTCCCGTGCTGACGGGCAGTTACCTTTTTGTGGCGGACCTTACCCGCTACATCGAGTTCGATGCCGAGGTTTCCTTTGTACGCTACTCTTCGTACGACGGCATGAGCAGTACAGGCAAAGTGAAAAAAAATCTGGGATTCCCCGAAAAATGCAAAGGACGAGATGTAATTATTGTCGAGGACATTGTCGATAGCGGGCTCTCTATGCGGTATATGATTGATGAGCTGAAAAAACTCGGGCCTGCCAGCATTGCTGTCTGCACATTTTTCTACAAGCCTGGGAATTTTAAAGAAAACTTCAAAATCGACTACGTAGGTAAAGAAATTCCCAACGACTTTATCGTAGGTTACGGGCTTGACTACGATGGTGTAGGTCGCACCTACCGCGATGTCTATATTGTTGACGACAATGAATAAGAAACATCTTTTGCGTCTATTGGCGCTCTTCTTTGCCAGTTCGCTAGTGCTAGCCGGATGTAAGCCGGAGAATGTAACCGTCAATATCGACGCGACAAAGCTTGTTGGCACATGGTATGCTTTGGATAAACCACAGGAGTTTTGGCGTTTCGACAGTGGTAATAACGGCGAAACCTGGGACGAATCGGAGGACGTCCATGAGGGCGAAGGCGTTAATTTCAATTGGTTGGCTACAAAGGATCAGTTGCAGTTGGATTTCTATGGACAGATGGGCCAGCATGTATATTTCGACTACACTTTCACCGCCCAAAACGACACATCTTTTACTTTATAATACTCCCGGAATTTTAGACAACCGCATAGGTTGCAGAAAGAAAAAT
>CAZAAK010000037.1:0-22622 GCA_964483145.1 uncultured Bacteroidaceae bacterium | reverse complement strand
GAAGTGTCAGCCCTAATTTTGGTCAGCCGAAAAATTTTACCGGACAGCAATATTTCAGAAACGAACGCGTGAAGTACAATTTTATTGGGCTTCGGGCATGTGTTGTATGCCTTTTTGAGCTTAACCGGACAGCAATGTTTTGCATTGCAAACAGAGGGAAGGATACGGCTTTTGAATCCTGTCTATCACCCATATGGCCGTAAACAAAAAGAAGTGTGGAGCAATATTGCTCCACACTTCTTTTTACTAAGAACAATACTCCAATAGCAAGGAGGAGGCCTAGTGGGTAGGGAGTTTCTAGCGAAAGCGAACCATATCAATGAGACGGACACCTGTAAGCCAAACAGCAATGCAACCTACGATGCCTTTGGATTCACCCCAATCGGTGATAGGCTGAAGGGTAGTGTCATCAACAATTTCGAAGTATTCGGGCTCAAATCTAAGACTTTCATTCAAATCGTTGATTTCATGAAAGCTGTTGAGTGTATCAATGACGAAATCGTGGACACTTTCTACATCCTCCACTTCGGACATTTCTACAGCTTGTTGCAAAGTGGCATAGATATTGGGAGCCACAGCGCGTGCTTCGGAACTGAGACGCATATTTCGGCTACTGAGTGCTAGTCCGTCTTCGGCACGCACAATGGGACAGGAAACAATTTCAATAGGGTATTTGATTTGTTCCAACAGGTTGCGGATGATGGCAATCTGTTGGTAATCTTTCTCTCCAAAATAGACGCGCGTCGGGTGAGTGAGATCGAAAAGCCGACGTACCACCACGGCTACGCCTGAGAAATGACCGGGACGTCTAGGCCCTTCCATAACCTCTTCGATAGGGCCAAAATGGTAGGTGGTGTTGACGGGTGTTGGGTACATCTCTTCCACGGAAGGTACAAAGGCAATGTCAACATCAGCATCGGAGAGCTTTGCACAGTCGGTCTCGGTGGTGCGGGGATATTTTGCCAAGTCTTCTTTATTGTTGAATTGGATGGGGTTGACAAAAACACTAACAACGACGAGGTCGTTTTGTTGTCGGGCTTTCTGTACCAAAGAAAGATGTCCTTCGTGTAAGGCGCCCATAGTGGGCACAAGACCGATGGCCTTATTGGCTTTTTTGGCCTCTTCAATAGCCGCATTGAGAGCAGCAACAGTATTGATAATCTGCATTATATGAGAATGAATGATTTATTGTTTCTTGTTATCATCATCATCGTTGAGAGTAGTTTCGATCTCTTCGTAGGATGTAAATCCATCGGCATCGGTGTCGGCATGTTCATCGAGTTCCGACTGGTCAGAAGGCTGATATTTTGGCCTACGCATCAACTTGTTGGGAATTTCTAATAAATAGTCGAAAGCTGTGAGTAGCAGGCTGAACAGCAATGCGCTCCAAAAATTGTCCACATGGAAGCTACTAACTAGTCCCGATGCCATGAGGATGATGAGGGCATTAATGACAATGAGAAAAAGTCCCATGCTGAAGATTGTAAAAGGGAGGGTAATTACAATAAGGATGGGACGGATGAAGGCATTGAGGAGGGCAATGACAACTGCGGTAAGGATGGCTGCTACAACCGAGTCGATATGTACGCCAGGTAGGAAGTAAGCGGCCAAAATTGCGGCTAGAGTCATTATCATCACTTGGGTCAGAAAACCCAATGGGCCAGAATAGAATCGGTTGGCGTTGCTGATTTTGATTTTCATGACAGGTAGTTGTACTTAGAGGTCAAAAGGTCCTTTCCCATAGCGGACGACTTCGATTTCATTGTGGGAACAGTCCACTACGGTGGAAGGTGTGTCCTCTCCGATGCCGCCATCGATAACTAAATCAACCAAGTTACCGAAGGTTTCGTGAATCAGTTCGGGGTCGGTGAGGTATTCGGTTTCTTGTTCCTTGCCGATCCGTCGGACGGAGGTACCGATAAGGGGACACCCAAGCGTTTCTACTACCGCCTGCAAGATGCTGTTGTCGGGCACCCGTACACCGATGGTTTTGTTTGGATTGACGAAGTTGCGCGGCACATTGCCATTGGCATTCATGATAAATGTATAAGGTCCTGGAAGACATCTTTTTAGAATAGCAAAGGCGTTGCGGTCTATTGGACGCATGTATTCTGATGCCATGCTCAGTGAGGAGCAGAGTAACGAGTATCGGGCTTTCTTGAGAGTAAAACCTTTGAGTTGTGCTATGGTTTCGACCGAACGTTTAAATTCTATACTGCAGGCAAACGCATACAACGTATCGGTGGGGATGATGATAATTCCACCTTGTTGGAGTAGGTCCACCACGTAGCGGATATCACGCTGGTTGGGATTTTCAGTATAAATTTTTGTTATCATAACAGCGTGCAAAAGTACAAACTTTTTGCGATATATGATACTTTTTTGTGTAAAATGTCGTTTTTGTATGCTACTATGAAAAAAATAGCAACACTCTTTTCCCTATTTGTTGTGCTCTTTTGTTGTGGGTGTTTGCAAGCTCAGAAAATCAAGTTCAGCAAATATTTTGAGGACGCTACCTTGCGTATTAACTACTTGCGTGTGGGTAACCGTTTGATGGATACTATCAAGGTTCTAAGTGACGATTATTGTGGGCAGTGGTCTGGTTCGCTCACGCAACTCAATGACCCTTTTGACAATGGATATTTTCGTATTGTGGTAAAAGATGCTGAAAGTGGCAAACGTATTTACAGCCGTGGTTTCAATAGTCTTTTTGCCGAATATAGGGATACACCAGAGGGAAGATATGTTGTAGGGAGTTTTGAGGAGGTGGTGAGAATACCGTGGCCCAAGCGGCCGGTGCTTATTTGCTGGGAGGAACGAGGCGAAGACCAGCATTACCATACACAGCATGTTCTTCGTTATAGCCCCAAGATGCAATATGCGCAAGTGCTCGCCCAAAGTTGTCTTGAAGCGGAAAGTAGTAAACTAGTCCGATTGCAGTACAAAGGCGATATACATAAGAAAATAGATGTGGTTATTGTGCCCGAAGGGTACGGCCCCGCCGATACGGTCAAGATGTTGTACGACATGAAAAAATTTTGTGAATATTTGTTGGGGCAGAATCCTTTCAAAAAGCATCGCAACGATTTCAATGTGTGGGGTATATCGGCTACAGGCGAATCCGCGGGAATAACCCAACCAAGTGAAGGGATTTGGGTTAATAGTTTGGTAGGTGCTAGTTATGGTACTTTTGGCGCTGAACGTTACCTAATGACTCAGCAGATTTTTAGGTTGCACGATGCTATTGGTTGGGCACCATGCGATCATATCATCATCATGGCAAATAGCAATACGTACGGGGGTGGCGGTATCTATAACTTTTACGCGATGAGTTCATTGAACAGTATGGCCAATATGATATTACCCCATGAGTTGGGTCATAGCATTGGCGGTTTGGCAGACGAATATGTTGATGAGGACCTTAGCTATGGTAACGCCCACAGCAATGTCTTTGAGCCAATGGAACCCAACATCACCTCGTTGGTGGAGTTTGATAGAAAATGGAAAGGAATGTTGCCCGCGGGTACGTCTATTCCCACTCCTGAAAACGAAAGCGTCTTTAGAAAAGAAAACGGGCCGGTGGGTGTCTATGAAGGGGCTGGTTATCAAGCCAAGGGGCTCTATCGCCCGGTAATGCATTGTATGATGCGCGATTATGCTCCGTTTTGTCCAGTGTGTACAAAGAGACTTGAAGAAGTTTTCTGTCTTTATACACGGTGATTTTGAAACCCAATGAATGTAATTAGGACAGAGACGATAGGCATGGCGGAAAATTATGGACAAGTGCGCTAGTTCATTTACTTTTTCCGTTCAAAAATCTCTTTGATAGTGAGAGACCAAAAAAAACATTGGACGCAAAATATAAAGCACCATTCTGCGTTACTAGGAATGTCAGTTTGGTATCGGTTGGAGTGCTATGTGTAGTGGCGGATTTTGGATGGGGCTGAAATATCTGAGAAACACTGGTATGTTGAAACGAACACAATATGGCATGTTGCTTTTGGCATTGGCGTTTCCAATGCTTTTTGTTGCCTGTGAAAAAGATTTTATGGGTTTTGATGAAGAACCAGTGTTGGATTTCTCTTGCGACACCATAGCGTTCGATACTGTCTTCACCCAAATGGGCACTACTACCCAGCAGTTCCGTGTCTACAACCGTGGCAACCGGAATGTGCAAATTGACCAAATAACTTTGGAACAGGGCTACTCTTCTCGTTTCCGTCTGAATGTAGATGGTGATACTAATATGGTAGCGTGCAATCTTACGTTGGCTCCAGGTGACAGTATGTTCGTCTTTGTGCGTGCTAATATAGCCCCGAACAATGCATCGGAACCTTTTCTAATAGAGGATGCCGTTCTCATTCGCATCGGTGATGGCTGGCGGCGGTTGCCGATGACTGCTTATGGGCGCAATGCTGTCTACCATGTTCCTACCGACACCCTCCACTATGCCAATGGAGACTATCCTATCGATATCTACGGGAATCCGTACGCCTACAGTGTCATTGATTGTGATAATTGGCGTCACGACTTGCCTCATGTTATCTTAGGATATGCCGTTATTGACTCACGTAACACCTTGCACTTACAAGCAGGTGATGAGCTTTATTTTTGTGAGGATGCCGTATTGTGGGTCTATGATAGTGCCACCCTTGATGTAAGGGGTTCGGCCGAAAATCCAGTTCTCTTTACCTCGGTACGCCATGATGGTTGGAACGATTATTTGCCGGGTCAGTGGGGCCACATCTGGATGATGCAAGGGAGTTGGAACAACTATATTGACCATGCTGTTATAGAGAATGGATTTATGGGCATTGAGGTGGATAGTTGCGCCAACGGAAGTCCCACACTCACAGTTAGTAACACTCGAATACACAACCAAACCCTTGCTGGGTTATTAATGCAAACCGCCTATGTAATGGGTGATAACTTGTTGGTTACCAATTGTGGCACTGTCACTGTGGTAATGCAGTATGGTGGTCTGTATGCCTTTAGCAATAGCACCTTTGCTGACTATTGGACCTATACGTCGCGCAACAATCCCAGCGTTTTCATAACGAACACACGCGAATATGCTGGTGCTCTTTATGTTTGGCCCCTTCAGGCTACGCTTACCGATTGCATTGTCTATGGCAACCGTGAGACTGGGGAACTGTACTTAGGGATCGACAGTTCTGTTGCGGTCGATGTTGCTTTCAACCACTGTTTGGTGCGTGGTGGTGAGTGGGATGAGGACCCCAAATTCATCGACCCTGCAGGTGGAGACTATCATTTGTCGGCAGACTCACCAGCGCAAGACATTGGCTATCGGTATCCGAATCTTAAGTTGAAAGTCGGTGGATATGAAGGTATAGCATGCAAACCGAGAATGGTCAAAAGTTTTGAAAAGATTGACTTGCTCCGAAAGGGCTTGTTACCGCCAATAAGAAGAAAGTGAGTTTATGTACGAATATATCTCAGGAAAGCTTGCAGTGTTGACTGCTACCTCTGTTGTGGTGGATTGTGGTGGGGTGGGCTATTTGATGGAAATAACCCTCAACACCTATAGCGCCATTCAAGGGGAGCAGGCCGTAAAGCTGTGGGTACATGAAGTTATTCGAGAGGATGCCCATGTTCTTTGTGGTTTTTCAACTCAGAAGGAACGTGAACTGTTTCGTCTGCTTTTGAGTGTCAATGGTATAGGCGCCGCAACTGCCCGCATGATGTTGTCTTCTCTATCTGTGGAAGAACTAGTCAATGCCATTGCCGCCAAGGATGTTAAGTTGGTACAAAGAGTCAAGGGTATTGGTTCTAAAACGGCCCAGCGTATTGTATTGGAGTTGCAGGACAAGGTAGGAGGTGTTTCAGTTAAAGCATCCCCAAATGCAATCCTCGCGGTTGAACAAAACAAAGAAGAAGCCCTTAGCGCCTTGGTTATGTTGGGCTTTTCTAAAACCACTGCCGATAAGGTATTGCAGAGTTTGAACAATAGTCTTGGTGTTGAAGGTTTGGTAAAAGAGGCACTCAAGCGACTCTAGATATTTGCTCAAACGAAAAAAAAGGATAGAATCATACGTGGGGTCGTTCATAATAGGTTGCTTAGATTGCCACAGTTTGTGGTAACATTTTTGTTGTTTGTGGTGGTAGTCTTTTGTCTACCGGTTCAAGCACAAGAGCCTATAGGTGGTATTACCACCACGGTGGAATACGATGCCCAAACCGATAGTTATGTTCTCCTCTCCAAGATAGATAGCTTGGTTATCAATCGCCAATACCTTACTTTTGAGGAATACCAAGATTATCAGATGAACCAGTTGATGAGGAAGTATTGGAACGACCGGTCTGCAATTGGCGATACTGTAGCCAACGATGGTTTGCTAAGCCGTATTCCCGGTTTTAGTGAAATTAGCCGCAAAGTCGACGGACTACTTTCCATACCCGAAATTAGCATTACACCCACTGGTAGCGCCGACCTTACTTTTCAGATAGTCAACAACTATCGCGATAATCCGCAGACTGATGTCGACCAACGTAGTAATACCCATTTCGACTTTGATGAGAATATTCAAGTTAGCCTCAATGCCAAGATTGGTGACCTTTTTGATTTTGACATCAATTGGAATACTCAGGCTACTTTCGACTTTGAGAATAAAATCAAACTCAAATATGAAGGCAAGGAGGATGATATTATCCAACTTTTCGAAGCTGCTGATATTTCCTTTCCGCTCAATACAACCCTCATTAAAGGTAGTCAGCAGTTGTGGGGCTTCCACACCAAGTTGAAGTTTGGTAAACTTACTGTTGATGCAGTCCTTTCGCAAAAGGAAACTAGTACGGAGAATATGCAGGTGCAGGGAGGTGCTTCGGTGCAGGAGTTCCAAATTCGTGCTGATGAATATGAGGAGAATCGGCATTATTTCATCTCGCAATATTTCTATCATCACTACAACGAGGCAATGTCCACCCTTCCAACTCCCAACACAAACATTAAAATCATCCGCATGGAGGTATGGCGTACTAATGTGGGAGCTGCAATTACCAATAATCGAAATATTGTTGCTCTCACCGATTTGGGTGAGAATGAACCAAGCAATAGCCGTCTTGTTGGTGGTCGGTCCGAGATGCCAAGCAACAACAGCAACAACCTATTGGAGTACATGAATCCTTCCCGCATCCGTAGTATCGACAACGTCACCTCCTACATGCAAGGGCTAGGGTTTATCGCAGGCAGTGACTACGAAAAAATCGAGAGTGCCCGTCTGCTCACCAGTAGCGAATACACATACAACGAACAACTGGGTTTTATAACTCTCAGCCAAGCTCTTAGCTCCGATCAGGCGTTGGCCGTTGCTTTTCAATATCAGGTTATTGGTGACGAAACTGTCTATCAGGTAGGTGAACTCACTACCGATGGCATTAATGATCCCAACACCTTGGTGGTTAAGTTGATTAAAGGAACAGGTGTTGATGTTCACAGCCCGTTATGGAAATTGATGATGAAGAATGTCTACTTTCTTAAGAGTACTCAAATCGGAAAGGACAACTTTCGTCTTAATGTCTTGTACGAGAGTCGTGACGGTGGTGTGGGAATCGGCTATTTCACAGATGGCCCCAAGGAAGGTATTCCCCTAATAGAACTCTTTGGCCTCGACCGGATGGATGCCTCGCAGAACTATTATTATGCCGATGGCGTTTTTGACTGGTTCGACAGCGCAGCTTTCAAGGGTGGCACTATTCAGGCCAGTACTGGTCGGGTATTTTTTCCTTACGTGGAGCCTTTCGGAAAAGACCTTCGGCAGATATTGGGTGATAATGAATTTGCCAAACAATATTGTTTCGACTCCTTGTACACTATGACGCGTGCATTGGCGCAGCAGTATGCCGATAAAAACAAATTTTACATAGAGGGATACTATTCTAGTACCGTCAGTGGCGAAATTTCGTTAGGATACAGCGTCTCGCAGGGTTCTGTTACTGTCACTGCTGGCGGTATGCCCTTGACAGAGAATGTCGACTACACTGTTGATTATACCATGGGAACCGTGCGTATTATTAATGAGAGTATCCTTTCTAGCGGCACTCCCATCAGTGTCAGCTGTGAGGACAATTCCTTTAGCATGACTACCAAGACCATGTTAGGAGCACATATCAATTATGAGTTTCAGCCCGACTTCAATATTGGTGCTACTTTCATGAACCTTGCCGAAAAGCCCCTTACCCAAAAGAACAACTTTGGTGAGGAACCCACTAGCAACAGTATTTGGGGATTCGATATCAATTACCGTCATGAGGCTCCTTTTATCACTAGATTTGTAGACCTTTTGCCCGGTATCGACACCAAAGCCCCTTCCAACCTCACTTTTTCAGGTGAGTTTGCGCAACTTATTCCTGGGCTGGCCTCTACCGGAAGCAAAGAGGGAACGGTGACATATATTGACGATTTCGAGGGCGCAGAAAGTAGCATCGACCTTAAAGGCATTACCTATTGGCATTTGGCTAGCACTCCCCAGGACTACCAGTTGCCACTTCCGCAGTTCCCAGAAACTCGCATGGGCACGGGGCTTGCCTACGGCTTTAACCGCGCCAAGTTGTCTTGGTATCGCATCGACCAGATTTTCTATGGCTCCAACTCTCCGGACAACATTACTGAGGACGACCGGTCTCAGCCTTATGCTCGCCGTATCATGGAGACCGAAGTCTTCCCTAACAAACAACTTGTTAAGGGCGACTACCAATATGTTTACGAACTCAACCTTTCGTATTACCCAGAAGAACGGGGCCCCTACAACTACGACATAGTATCGGGGCCTTATAGTGCCGGTCTTACATCCGAAGGCAAGTTAGCCGAGCCTAAGACTCGTTGGGGCGGTATTATGCGCGAATTGGACTATACCGATTTTGAAACCCAAAATATCGAAACCCTTGAGTTTTGGCTAATGGACCCTTTTATTGACAATCCCAATCATACCGGTGGTAAACTTTATATCAACCTTGGTGATATAAGTGAGGACATTTTACGCGATGGCCGCAAGAGTTTTGAGAATGGTCTGCCAACCAACCCTAATGATCTTTCTGGCGTTGATACTACCATTTGGGGTCGTGTGCCTAACACACAACCCATAGTCAATGCATTCGACAATAATGAAGAGGCTCGCAAATATCAAGACGTCGGTTACGATGGTCTCAGTAGCACTGCGGAACAGTCATTTTTTTTAAACTACCTCGATAGCATAGCGCTTATTTTTGGCACCAACTCTCAAGCCTACCAAATGGCGCAGACCGACCCCTCTGGAGACGATTTTCACTACTATCGTGGTAGCGATTACGACGAGCAAGACCTGAAGATTGTCGACCGTTACAAATTTTACAACAATCCCGAAGGTAACTCACCAGTGGATGCCGATAGCCCTGAAAGCTATCCCACGGCAGCAACGGCTTACCCGAATGTGGAAGATATCAACAAGGACAACACTCTCAGTGAAGGCGAGAATTTTTATCAATACGTCATTGAATTAGATCCCGACAAGATGGTTATTGGAGAAAACCATATTGTCGATATCCAAAATGCCGAGAACATTCCGTTGCCCAATGGCTCTACCACATCTTGCAAATGGTATCAATTCCGTATCCCAATCCGAGAATATGACCAGCTAATTGGCAAACTCAATGGTTTTCAGTCCATTCGTTTTATGCGCATGTATCTCAATGATTTCGAGGAACCTATTTATCTGCGCTTTGCTACCCTCGAATTGGTTTATGCCACATGGCGCAAATATACCGAAGACCTTTTACAGCCCGGCGACTATCCCACGGGTACTGGAGCCAATACGTCCTTCAGTATCAGCACTGTCAATATTGAGGAAAATGGCAACCGATATCCCGTTCCCTACGTCTTACCACCAGGTATTGAACGTGAACAGTGGTATAGTACATCTTCTTCCTCCACTCAACTCAACGAGCAGGCTCTCTCTCTTGATATCACCGATTTGGCTTCTGGAGATGCTCGTGCGGTCTACCGTAGTACATCCTACGACTTGCGCAACTATGGGAAGGTCAAGATGTTTGTGCATGCAGAAAAGAAAAATGAATCCGACCTCATTGACAACGGCGATCTTGTCCTCTTTGTTCGCTTGGGTAGCGACTACACTAGCAACTACTACGAATATGAGGTGCCATTGCAATTCACTGAGTGGGGCATTGGTAAAGACGACCGCTATGCTGTTTGGCCTACAGACAACAATGTGGAAATTGACCTTACAAAGTTGGTGGACATTAAGACCAACCGCAATCGTCTCATCCGTTCCGGCGATCTCAACTACAGCAGTCAGCTCCTCTATAGCGAATATGTCGATGGCCATAAATACACTGTCCTCGGCACCCCTAATCTTGGCAAAGTTAAGGTTATCATGGTGGGTGTTCGTAATCCCAAGAAAGAAGTTCTTGATGATGGTAATAACATGTTGCCAAAGTCCTGTATTGTGTGGATTAATGAATTGCGCCTTTCCGATTTTAATAACCGCGGAGGTGTGGCAGCCATGGCGTTGGCTCGCACCAACCTTGCAGATCTCGGCAATCTCTCTCTGTATGGGTCGTATACCTCGGCTGGCTTTGGAAATCTTGAAGACAATCCAACCACTCTTGAATTGGTCAATACTTTCCAATTACAGACAACACTCGACATGGAACTGGGTAAATTTCTCCCTCAACAGTGGGGCGTTCACATACCGTTTTATCTCGATTGGAATAAGCAAATCGGTTCTCCCGAATACAATCCTCTTGACCCCGATGTGCGTCTAAAGGAGGATCTCAAGACGTATCAGACCGACGCAGAACGCGACAGTGTCCGCCAAATGGCTCAAGAACGCAAGTCCACTACCAACCTTACTCTCACCAATATACGCAAAGAACGCACGGGTAAGAGTGTTTTGTCTCCACATTTCTACGACATTGAAAACTTTACCTTCTCATATGCCTATTCGCGCGAACGATCCTCTGATGACGAAATCGAATACTACAATAAAGACCTCCATCGAGGAGGATTTACTTATGCGTACACTCCGCAGAAGCCAGGCCTTGTCGCGCCTTTTTCCAAGACTAAGTCCAAATTTATTAACGGCAAAAACGGCAAGTTTATCAAGGATTTCAATTTCTACTATAAACCAAAGTCAGTTTCTTTTAGCACTGAAATTTACCGCAACTACGAGGAGACGCTCCTTCGGAACAAAGGTGCCGCATTGGTCATTATCAAGCCAACTTATTTCAAGCAGTTTACTTGGCGCCGCGATTATGGTATCCAATATGATCTTAGCCGTAGTATTCACCTCCAATATAGCGCATCTGCCAATGCCCGAATCGATGAGCCTGTAGGTCGTGTAGATACTCGGGAATGCCGTGACAGCATTTGGTTGTCTTTCGCCCAAGGTGGCACTATGCAGAATTTTCAACAGACTGTTAGCCTTACTTGGGATGTGCCTGTTACCAAGTTACCTTATCTCGACTTCCTTCGCATACCTGTTACCTACCGATCTACCTATAACTTCTATGGGACAACTCAGGCTTTGGCTTCGCAAGGTTCTACTCTCAATACTTCCGGCCAGTTGCAAGCTTCAGTCTCTGGTCAGATGCAGACGCTTTACAACCGGTTTTCTTTCATCAAGAATGCCTATAAGCAGAAACCTGTTACTCAACCCAAGGACCCTAAGCGCATGAGTAAAAAAGAGCGAGACAAGCTAGTTCAGGACTCCATCGCTCGGGCCAACAACCCCGACTCGGTGCGTCGTGCACAGATGACAGAAGCCCTCACTAACATTGCCAATTTTGGCGTTCGTTTCGTTACTATGCTTAAGTCTTTTGGGGTGCAGTATAGCAATTCCAATGCTTCCGTTCTCCCAGGTTACATGGGTACGGCTAGCATTCTCGGCATGGACCCTTCCAATGGATGGGCACCCTGGCCCTCTTTTGTGTTGGGCTACAACGAAGGACTTGTCGAACGCCTCCGTCAGAACGACCTCCTTTCTCGCGACCCGTTGATGAACAGTGCCCATTCAAATACGGTCAACCGTATGCTTACCATGCAGGCCTCCGTGGAGCCTATCCGTGACCTTAAGATAGAACTCAACGCCAACCAAACTTATCAGTCACGTGAAGAATACTACTATAAGTACCTCTCTGAGTGGGAACGCATCGAAGGCCCACTCTCCTATATCATGTCTGGCTCTTATTCTACCACTATCTGGAGTTGGGGTACTGCCTTCGTCGACGACAGTACCCTTTACACTACATTTCTTCAGAACCGTCATGTCGTCTCCAACCGCCTTGCAGACATCAATCCCGACATGCTTACTGACCAACAGGTACTCGACACAATGAGCGGTCAGTACTATCGCTATGGCTATGGTCCCAATCAGACCTCGGTGCTTCTTACCAGTTTTTTGGCTACGTACCTTGGTAAGGATGTTGCCTCTTGTGGTTTCTCGCCATTTTTGAACTTGCCGTTACCCAATTGGTCCGTCAGCTATAATGGGCTCAACAAAATTTCTGCCCTCAAGAAATGGTTCAACAATATATCTATCTCACACAAGTACTCTTCCACATACTCTATTGGTAGTTATTACACCGATGCGGCCATCTCCGGTAAGGAGGATTATGATTATGGCCATGAAACGGTTTATAATACCAACGGCGATTTTATTTCACCTGTCAGTATGGAGGGCGTGCAGATTTCCGAGCAATTTAATCCCCTTGTACGCTTGTCGATGAGTATGACGAATAGCATCCAACTCAATTTCTCTATCCAGAAGAACCGTACCCTCAACCTTAGTTTCTCCAATAATCAACTTACCGAAACTACGCGGGACGGAATTACTTTTGGAGGAGGGTATCGTTTCAAGAATGTTGCTGTTGACATCAAAGTGGCCGACCAAACTCATCATCTCAAGAGTGACATTGTACTTCAACTCAACCTAACATACAATAGCAACATGACAGTGATTCGTAAAATCAACCAGAACTTCAGTCAAGTATCTTCTGGTAGTGAGGTTTGGATGGCAGAGATATCGGCAGAATATGCCCTTTCTTCCTCTCTAACCCTTCGTGCGTTCTTTCAAACGAATATCAATACCCCGTTTATTTCAAACTCATACCCCAACTCCACCACCAAAGGTGGTGTAACTGTCAGATTTAGTTTTTGATGAATTTAGACCGATTTAAGAATTTTGAAAAAGATGTACGCGAATTGGTTCTCGCTTTTGAGAAGCAAAAGGGTTCTTATGCTGTCTATTTCGATGTTGACCAATTGGAAGTAATAGCCGACTATTACCTTGAGGTCTATGATACGGAAGGGCTTGAGTCGGTCGTTAGATTAGGTGAGCAACTCTTCCCTGGCAACAGCGAAATCCGTCTCCGTCATGCTCATCTCTTCAGTATTCAGGGGCAGTATGCTAGGGCAATGGAAATCCTCCAAGGTTTGGAACGGTCAGAACCGGAAAATACCGATGTCTGCTATGCTTTGGGAACTTTGTATAGTCTTACAGACCAGGCTAGAAAAGCCATTCAATATTATCTCAAGGCTGCAAAAGACGGCTATCAACTCGATATGGTTTACGGCAACATTGCGGACGAATACTACAATCTTGGCAAAACCGACGAGGCTATTACCTATTACCGAAAATCCATTCAGGAAAATCCAGATGAAAGCCGTTCGCTATATAACTTGGCTTGCACATGGAATGAGCAGGGGCACAATGAAGAGTCTGTGGAATTTTTCTCACAGATGGTGGTCGAACACCCTTTCTCCAAAAGTGCTTGGTATTGCCTCGGTTGTGTGTATTCTTGGCTCTCCCTTTTCGAAAAAGCTGCCGATGCCTATGAGTATGCTATTGCCATCGACAAGACTTATGTGCAAGCTTATCTTGGCCTTTCTGAATGCTATACCCATTTGAACAATTCTGCTCTTGCCATCCAAGCCTTGCGCGATATTCTGGAACATACCCAGGACTCTCAAGACCGTCCATGCGCCCTCTACCGCATCGGTAGCCTTTATTTCCAGCTAGGCAACTACCATACTGCATCGACCTATTTCCACGATGCCATTAAAGAAGACCCATCATATAGCATTGCATGGAACGATCTCGGCCGCTGTAGTGAGCTTCTCGGCTATTTGGACGAGGCTGCCGGCTATTACCGCCGAGCCATCGATCTCGACCCCGACTCTGACGAGCATTGGCTAAGTCTTGCCGATCTTTATCTCAATGGTCAGCGCTATCCCGAGGCTTGCGCTTTGCTAGAGAGTTCTCGGGCCGATGCCACCGACCGTTTCTCTTTCGACTCCCGCCTTCTTTATTGCTACTACAAGATGGGACGCCGTAACCGACTTTTCTCCCTTTTGCAGGAAGATAATGCTGACTATGGACCTGTTTTCCATACGCTCTTTCTAATGTTTCCTGAATTTGCCCAAGATTCTGAAATTGCAAATATAATTAACTCAATATCTTCTTCATGAAAAAGATAGTTTTTATTCTTCTGTTGTCATTTCTTGCTTGTCAACTTGCCGTTGCTCAGTCGATTACCGAAAGCTCTATTCCCGAACAGAATATTGCCGAACAGGTCAGGGGGAGCGACAGTAGCTCTTCTGGCTTTGTGTCCAAACTACTTTCTTGGTACGATGCCAATATGAACTACACCGCTGTAGGTCTCCTCATGACTGTCGAAAGTTCTTTTATTCCATTCCCGTCCGAGGTAGTTATTCCTCCGGCTGTTTATGTGGCTTGTAATCCCGATACCAAGGGTGGTATGAAAATTTGGCTTATCGTGCTTATTGGCACATTGGGCGCAATGTTAGGTGCCTATATCAATTATTTTCTTGCCCGTTGGCTTGGTCGTCCAATCATCTATGCATTTGCCGATAGCAAGGTGGGGCATATCCTAAGTCTTTCCAAGGAAAAAGTTCAGCGCGCAGAAGAGTATTTCAATGCCCACGGTATCGTCTCCACATTTGTAGGTCGGCTCATCCCAGTTATCCGCCAGCTCATCTCCCTCCCTGCTGGTCTTGCCAGAATGAATATCGTAACGTTCTCAATCTTTACATTTATCGGTGCTGCAGCCTGGAACTGTATATTGGCATTCCTCGGATATTTGGCTTATCGTGCTGCCGATCCCACCGTCATCGAGCGCTACAGTCATGAAATCTCCATTGTTATTGTCGTGCTGTTTGCTGTTGTCGTTACTTTCTTTGTCCTCCGGGCCATTATTCGGAAGAGAAAAAAATCCAAAAGAATGAATTGAATTAACCAAAAAGTCAAAACCAGTCAGCTTAAGAACAGAGATGTACGATTTTCCCAGACCCGACCCGACTCCCGAAGAGACTGATATCAAAATCAAGTTCTCACGTATCTTCACCCGTAAAGACCGCCCTTTGCCCAAACGCGGTTGCAGTTGGGCTTTCTTTATTTTTCTTGCCCTTATTCTCATCTTTTTGGCAGTTATGTACATTAAGTATAAACAACTATAAGTTATGGATTTCCCTATTCTAGGTACCCAAGTCTATGGTCATCCGCTAGTCTATCTCGACAATGCAGCCACCACTCAAAAACCGCAACGGGTGATTGATGCCCTTACCTCTTACTACCTCACCCTCAATAGCAATATCCACCGTGGCACCCATTACCTTGCCACCCTTGCCACCGAACGTTACGAAGATGTTCGTTCGCAGGTTCGTCAGTTTATTCATGCTGCTAGTAACAAGGAGATTGTTTTTACGCGAGGTACTACTGAGAGTATCAATTTGGTTGCAGCTACCTTTGGCCATCGGTTCCTTCACAAGGATGACCAGGTTATTGTTTCCGGTATGGAACACCACTCCAATATTGTTCCTTGGCAATTGGCTTGCGAACAGGTAGGCGCGCATTTACGTGTCATCCCTTTTTCCGACCAAGGAATCCTTGACCTAGATACTTATCAGTCGCTATTCACTGCCCGGACTCGTTTAGTAGCCGTCAACCATGTTTCCAATACCCTCGGCACTGTCAATCCCGTTAAAGAGATTACCCGTATTGCTCATAGTCAGCAGGTACCGGTTCTTATTGATGGTGCTCAGGCTATAGCCCATATGCCTGTTGATGTGCAGGATATTGGTTGCGATTTCTATTGTTTTTCGGGTCACAAAATGTATGCCCCTATGGGCGTGGGTGTCATGTACGGACGGGAGGAACTTCTTAATCAGTTGCCGCCATATCAGGGTGGGGGAGAAATGATTCAGGATGTTTCTTTTGAAAAAACTACATACAACGAACTTCCGTACAAGTTCGAGGCCGGCACTCCTTCCGTGGGAGATGTACTAGGTCTAGGGGCTGCCATTGACTATATCCAAAGTCAAGGTATGGATGTCATTGCATGTCATGAAAAACAAATAATGGACTATGCCATGCAAAAACTCTCTGCCGTTCCCAACATCCGTTTTATCGGCACTGCCCCTGATAAGGTGGGAGTTGTGTCCTTTCTCATCGGCAATGCTCATCCCTATGATGTCGGCGTTCTTCTAGACAAGTTGGGTATTGCCGTTCGCACCGGCCATCACTGTACCCAACCCATTATGGACCGCTATGGCATTCCCGGTACTGTGCGCGTCTCCTTTGCTTCCTACACCACACGCTCCGATATCGATGCCTTGTGCGATGCCCTTCACCGTATTGCTCCAATGTTGGATTGACAGGGATAAGAATCCCCGTTCGAATCCGCTGTTTGACATACCAAAGTTTACTAATTTATGCTCAAAACTCTCCATATCGAAAACTACGCCCTCATCCAAGAGTCCGATATCTCTTTTGATGATGGTTTCGTAGTCATTACCGGTGAAACTGGTGCCGGCAAATCCATCCTCTTGGGCGCATTAGGTCTCCTACTTGGTCAACGTGCAGATGCTCAAGTTATTTCCGACAAAGAACGCAAATGCGTTGTGGAGGCCTCTTTCGACATTACTGGCCTCGGGCTTCAGCCTCTCTTCGGGCAATACGATGCCGATTATGACGATACCCTTATTCTCCGCCGCGAAATCCTTCCCTCGGCAAAAAGTCGTGCTTTTGTCAACGACTCTCCGGCAAATCTTCAGTTTCTCAAGGAATTGGGATCGCATATTATAGACATCCACTCTCAGTACCAAACCCTTACGCTTACCGAAAGCTTCTTTCAAATCCAGCTCTTGGATTCTTTTTCTGATACATCTCTCCTTGCAGAATACCAAGCGCTTTATCGTCAATATGGCGTCTTGAAACGACAATTGGAACAGCTTACCGCCCAAGATGCAGAAAATAGTAAGATATTGGACTATAATCGTTTTCTTTTTGAAGAACTCCAATCTGCCAAGCTTCAACCAAGCGAACAGCAAGAGTTGGAGGAGGAGGCGCGCCTCCTCCAGCATACGGGTGCCATCAAGGAGGCTCTTAGCACCGTGGTCGCTGTCTGCGATGGTGATTCCGACAATGACGATAGCGCTGTGGCCCGGTTGGTAACTGCCCGTTCTGCTTTGGAACATGTTTCCTCTTGTCACCCCGACATCCAATCTCTCCACCAGCGGCTCGACTCTTCCATAATAGAGTTGCAGGACATCCTTTCCGAAATCTCCACTCTTAATGAGAGGCTTCAGTTTTCGCCTGAGCGGCAGGAACAGGTCGGCGACCGGCTTGACCTCATCTACCGTTTGCAGAAAAAACATGGCGTTGATACCATTGCCAACCTCCTCGACATACAACAGCAGCTAGGTCAACAACTTCAAGAGGCCGAAAGCCTTGATGACCGTATCCGCGAAATCATGGAACAGGTCGACAGCGCCTTTGCCCGCATGCAACAGGCTGCAGATAAGGTTACGGCCGCTCGTGTTACGGCAGGAAAGATGTTGGAAAATAGCCTTTTACCAATCCTCTCCCTTTTGGGTATGGCTTCTGCCAAAATAGTGGTGGAAATTACTCCTGCTAACGATTTTAACTTGCTCGGGCACGACAACGTCAGGCTTCTTTTCAATGCTAATCAAGGCGGAGCCCTACGCCCCCTTGCCGAAGTGGCATCGGGTGGCGAACTATCGCGTCTGATGTTGGCCGTCAAGTCGGTTGTCACCCAGCGCAGTCTTCTACCTACTATTATTTTTGATGAAATCGACAGTGGTGTCTCTGGCGACATTTCGGTGGCAGTAGGCAGCATCATGCGACAGATGGCGCAACACATGCAGGTAGTGGCCATCTCCCACTTGCCTCAAATTGCTGCCAAGGCTTCGCAGCATCTCAAGGTGGCCAAAGCTCTCGAAGGCAATCGCACTGTCTCCCATATCCGGCAACTTGAACCCGATGAGCGCATTACCGAAATAGCCGTTATGCTTTCTTCCAATCCACCTACCTCAGCAGCACTTCAGACAGCCCTCGAACTTATGGATACCTCCTCCACTAGCAACTCCCAATAACGTTTTACTACTCCCATTGTCTTAGCCCAATTATGAAAAAAAACATGCTATCGTTGCTCCTCTTGGCTGTTCTCTTCGGCAATTTGTTTAAGGTTCAGTCGCAGTCTTTCGAACCTCCCAAACTCGATTTCCCGTTGCATCTTCCGGCTGAGCCTTCCGGCACTTTTGCCGAAATCCGTACCAACCACTTCCACGGCGGCATCGATTTGCGCATTGGTGGCGACAATGGGGTTGGAACGCCTGTCTATGCCCCAGCCGATGGCTATGTTTGCCGTCTCCGCATTTCAGCTTATGATGGCGGCAAAATGCTTTATATCAATCACAAAGGAAATATTACCACTGTCTATCTACACCTCGACGGTTACCATGGCGACATTGCCGACTATGTGCTCAACTTCCAGCGGACGCACCAATGCTATGCTTTTGATACCACCCTTTCCGAGGGAGTTTTGCCTGTTCAACGAGGCCAGATGATTGCTTATGCCGGTAATAGTGGCATGAGCGGTGGACCACACCTACATTATGAAGTTCGCAATACCCGCACCCAACAGTCGCTCAATCCGTTGGCTTATGGTGTGGCTTTGGATGACACCATTGCGCCTACCATCAATGGCATACGCTTGCTACCGGTCGATAAAAATACTCGGCTCAACCGCACCGCAAACCCCTACCAAGTCGACCTCAGCGGAAAGAAATCTGTCTTGGGCTCAAAGGAAAATCCCATTCCTGTCCTCGGGCGGTTTTATGTAGGTGTTTGGGCCTCGGACCGTTCCAAGGGCTCTACTCTGAACAATGGCTACGAACGTTTGGATTTGTGGGTTGACGGGGCTCCCTTTTTCCAGTACCGAGTGGAGAAAATAACCTTTGGCGACACCCGCGCCATCAATGCCCAACTCGATTGGGACTATTTTATGTCTACGCGACAGCCTTATATTGTCACGCGCCGGCTTCCCGGCGACCCTGTCAGACCTGCCCGCACCTTTGGCGATGGTAGCATCGGATTTATCGACAGCGACACTACACTACACCGCATCACGGTGGTAGTCTCCGATTATAATGGAAATCAAGCGGTTCGGTCCATTTATGTCCGCAATTGTTTCGAAACCCTCGTGCCGATGCACGAAGTCCCCGAACACCCCTCTTATCATCTCCGCACCGACAGCCTCCTCGTTCAGTATCCATTACAGGTCTATCGTGGCGATTATCAGATAGATATACCTGCTGGTATGGTCTACTACGACGACTTGCTCACCCATGGT
The DNA here is from genome assembly GCA_964483145.1 of uncultured Bacteroidaceae bacterium. Taxonomy (GTDB): domain Bacteria; phylum Bacteroidota; class Bacteroidia; order Bacteroidales; family P3; genus Colimorpha. Next base: position 2,939 of record CAZAAK010000037.1, on the reverse strand, counting down.
ATCCAAAACGACCGCCGTTATATCTCGCCCGTCTATACTGTCAAGCCTTGGAAGAGTCCTTACCCACCCCACCGCACATGGATTCTCCGTGTTCCTGTAGTCGTTGGCTATGAACCTGAGCAGCTAGTGATTTGTCAGCTTAGTGGAGAACGGACGTCGGCTCTTCCATCTCGCCTTATTGAGCGCAACATCGAGGGCAGACCCGGCCGTTGGTTGGAAGCCGAGGTGCGCACTTTTGGCAATTTTGTGGTTATGAGCGATACCGAGGCTCCGTACATAAAACCGCTCAATTTCAAAGAGGGAAAGAAGGTCGGCAAAGTGCTCCGCATGAGGATGGGCGACAATATTTCTGGTGTAGCCGAATACCGTTGCTTCGTCAATGGCCAATGGGTCCTCAGCGAGTTCGACGGCAAGTCGGCAACCCTCACCATCGACCTCGACCAACTTGCAACCTCATCCACCGACTTGGAACTCCGCATTTTTCTCACCGATTGTTGCCAAAATTCCAGCGAGTTCCTGTATCACTTGAAAAGATAACAAGTATCAGATAAACAATCCTCAAACCTGTATGAAAATCCTCAACATTGCCCTAGTGGCACACGATGCCCGGAAAAAAGAGTTTATGGAATGGATTACGACCAACATCGACCATCTCTGTGGGCACAATCTTTATGCCACCGGCACCACCGGCCGCTTGATTCAGGAAATAGAGCTCCCCACCAGCAACCCCGGCGAAACCTACCGCCCCTTTGCCAATAATGTCACTCGACTGCTCTCGGGGCCCTTGGGCGGCGATCAGCAGATTGGTGCCATGATTGCCGAAGGTAAGATAGAGATGCTTATTTTTTTCTGCGACAACCTTATCGTTCAGGGGCATCAAACCGATGTCTCGGCCCTTTCTCGTCTAGCTTCGCTTTACAATATTGCCTTTGCAACCAATCGCACCACCGCCGATCTGCTCCTCTCTTCCACTCTCCTTACTGAGGGCAACTACCGCATTCAGCTTCCCGGTTGCATTGAGCAATATGTCGAAAGAAAGCTATGAAAAACGGGTCTGTTGTAAACGCACTCCGTGTAATACAACATGGCTTTTGCTCTTAATGGCAGTTCAATCTTCATGCGAAAAGTCCCATGTAGCGAATGCTGTATTCATCCAAACTGGTCTAGATGAACTCATCAGTATGCTAGGTCCTTTTTCGATTTTTGCAGAAAAATAATTGACGATCGAAAAAAATGTTGTATCTTTGCAGTCCGTTTCCATGGGTGATAGTGCTCATAGGTTGTTAAGTAAATCATTCAAACAAAATATATTAAGAGAAATGTACGCAATTGTAGAAATCGCAGGCAAGCAATTCAAGGTCGCCAAAGATCAGAAGGTCTTCGTCAACCGTCTTCAGAATGAAGAGGGCAGTGAAGTTACTTTTGACACCGTGATGCTTAAAGACAATGACGGCAATGTTGAGGTAGGTAAACCTTATATTGCCGGTGCAAACGTAAAGGCCACCGTCCTCCGCCACCTTAAGGGCGACAAGGTTTTGGTGTTCAAGAAAATCCGTCGCAAGGGATTTCAGAAGTTGAACGGTCATCGAGACTATCTGACCCAAATCAAAATCGATAGTATCAATTAATCAAAGTAGTGTAAAACCTTTTAAAACGTTATATTATGGCTCACAAAAAAGGTGTTGGTAGTTCCAGTAACGGTCGTGAATCCGAAAGCAAACGTTTAGGCGTTAAAATCTTTGGCGGTCAACATTGCATCGCCGGCAATATCATTATCCGCCAGCGTGGTACTGTCCACAATCCGGGTGAGAATGTTGGCATGGGCAAGGATCATACGCTCTATGCTCTTGTTGACGGAACTGTTAAGTTCAAGAAAGGTCGCGAAGACCGGTCTTACGTTTCCGTGGTACCCGATGTGGCAGAATAATTTTTTTGGCAAGTAATTCCAAAGTCCCGTCTTGTGAGGCGGGACTTTTTTTAGTCTGTAGAATCGTTTCAAACGGCTTGACATGTTCCGTTGTTAAAGATACATTATTGTTGCTGTCCGGAAAAACTCAAAAAACATGCAATATATGCCCGAAGTCCAATGAAATTGTGCTTCGGGCGTTCTTTTCTGAAAAGAAAGCCTCGCCCCTAATCGAAAAGTGTCGGTTCTAGTGGCGCTCTGTACATCTCCTTGGCGATGCTCTAGTCTAACGTTCTGTTAGGATTTTCCACGAATGTGGCAAAAGCCTTGTAGTATAAAAGCGTAAGGCAAATCATGGTAACCACTTGGCGAAAGGCGCAATGTTCCTTGATACTCCGCAAGGAATGTTGACCCGTGCAAGCATGCTTCGCCCGGCTGGATAGTCCAGGCCTAGGTGGCAAAGTATGGGTAATTTCGCCTTTTTGTTTACCTTTTGTTTACTTTTCTTTTACTCTTTGTTTACCTCACCTAAACAAAATGTAAATAAAAGGTAAAAGAAAGCTAAGTAAAAGGTAAACAAAAAGACGAACCTACATACAACCTACCGCTAGGTTAAAGGTGCGTCCCTTGGCCTCGTATACTGCCTGTGTTAGGCCTTTGAGGCTTTGCATGCTGTCCTGCATAGCTTTGGAGGATTGGTCGTGTGACACTTGTTACTATTCTGTCGTAGTTTTCGCGGGCCGTTGCGGTGGCCGTTACCATCGGCACGCTGGTAATGTATGACGCTATTGGTGGTGTTTGGCTGCTCATTCAGCTGGGACTTTGCATCATTTTTATTGCTGTCTGGTAAAATGTCTGTCTTTGCACATGATAGTGTATTTTTTGGCAGAACAAAGATAGAAAAAATGGATGGCACCTCGTAAAAAGTGTCGGCCATAATTTTGCCGAAACAAGAAAAATTTTTACCGGACAGCAATAGTGTATAGTACTCCCCATTTTTAGACAGGGTTAATATTCAGTTATACTCATTGTT
>CAZAAK010000036.1:0-22815 GCA_964483145.1 uncultured Bacteroidaceae bacterium | reverse complement strand
ATTTTTCTTTCTGCAACCTATGCGGTTGTCTAAAATTCCGGGAGTATTATAGCTGCCAATCTAGTTTTCACCTCACGGCACACCACCTAATTGGCAAATTTACATGCGCCAGGCATATGGTCAACCAGTGCCTACAACCAGCAAATTTGCAGATACAGAACAGTGAAGGCAAGGAAACGCGCCTCAACATAACCTCAGTCTGCAACCTGCAAATTTGCAGATACTGAGAAGGCTGTGGGTTGCAGACTAGAGAAAAGACTAGCAGACTGTAGTAGTAGAAAAGACCATAGGGAACAGTCTGCGGAGAAAAAAATGTGAGACTCTGGCTATGCCAAGCAGAGATGACTCGATGGATGCAGAAATGCCAAACCCGACTACTGAGAGTCCGCCGGGCCTGCAACAACAGTGGTCAAGCCGTTGAAACACTGCTGTGCCAGACACTGAAGTTCGGCAGGCGTAACGTGCTGCACTGCATCAAGAAAGTTGACGGAAAATTGCTCGGTAACTCCAGTAGAGACCATCTGCCGGTAACGCTCTGAGATTTCGAAAGTGCCATCGATACTGCGGATAAAGTCACCCATCATAACATTACGTACCCGTTCCAGTTCCTCCTCGGGGACGGGGTTGCGTTGCAGGATTTCCATTTCCCGTGAGACCTCTTCTATAGTGGGGCACGTAGCCCTAGCATCGACATCGGCAGTGATATAGAAAACTATGGATCCGCGGAAGATTTGCGTTTGGCTATAGATGCCGTAGGTATAGCCTTTGTCCTCGCGAATGTTGCTCATAAGACGAGAACCGAAATAACCGCCCAAAATGGTGTTCAGGACCATAAACCGAGCATACTCCATATCACTCCAGAAGAAAGGAAGGATACTGCCAATACGGACAGTGGACTGCACGGCAGAGGGCATAATCACGGTGGACTCTTGCTTGCCCGGACGCGGAGGGGGAAGCACAATGCGCTGCGGTTGGGAATTGCCAGTAGGAGCCAAATAGTGGTCGGCTAGGGAAAGAAGGTTGCTGTCGATATTGCCACTGATAACAACATGGGCATTGTCTAAACTGTAATAACGGCGCTGAAACTCAGCCACAGCATCGAGCGTAAGACGGTCGAGGTCATCGGGAGAGGCATAGCATCCGAGGGGATGGTCAGAACCGTAGAGCAACTCGTAGAAGCGGTTGCGGGCCATGTAGTTGGTCCGTTGGAAACCTGTGGCGATAGCCTGACGACGGCGACCCACATAGGCCTCGAAGAGTTGTGAGGTAATTAATGAATGATCAAACATCTCACGCAGGAGGGGGAAGAGCTCCTCGGCATACTTGCGTAGAAAGTAAAACGAGATGTTGCCCTGGCAGACATCAGCCAAACGCTCAACAACGATGCCTCGAAAATCCAGGAATTCGGCAATATCGGGGGCACTGTGGAGCGCAGTAGCCTCACCCAAAAGTTGGTTGGCAGCGTGGGCTTGTGAGAGTTGCCATTGGTATGCACTCCCGGCTTCAAAAGTAAAGTCGAGCTTAATGATGTCGACATTGGGATTTTGGAAACAATAAAGCCACTGACGGTGGAGAGCCGGGACGAGAATCTGAAGGGAAGGAGCTGGAATCATGGGACAATTAGAATGTTGCTGTCAGTTTGACATTAATTTGACGAGCGGTAAGGTAGTTGGGAACAGCATAGTAAGTACCCGTATAGTCGGCGACCCAAATGAAAGAAACGACATTGCGGTAGTTGAAGAGATTGAAGACCTCCACACCTAGAGAGATGTCGTGGAAGATGTGCCCAAGCCTAGAGTTGCGGACTTTGGAAAAGCGGGTTAGTTGGACAGTGTTGCCCCAATCGACGCGGAAATATGGTGGTACGAAGAAATTGACAGAGCGGTCGGTTTGATAAGGGAAAGTGACAGGAGTGCGGGTGCCATAAAGAAAGCTGAGGCTCATACGCCACCAAGGGAAGCGGGGCAGATAGTCCTGAAGGAAAATTTTGAAGTTGAGGCGCTGGTCGGTGGGTCGGGATATCCAACCGAGACTATCTCCCAAGATATCCTCTTGAGTTTTCATCAGCGAGAGGCTGGCCCAAGACTCAAGACCAGGCACGAAATCGCCATTGATACGCAAGCTGACACCAGTGGCATAGCCTACGGCCTGAAGGTCGGGATTATAGCGGATGCGGAGGTTGTCGATAGTGTAAGGCACCAGGTTGGTGATGTACTTGTAGTAAAAGTCGGCAGTAAAGCGAAAAGGCTTATTCCAAAGCCGAATGTTCCAATCGATAGTACCAGTAGCTTGATAAGATGTTTGGGCAGGGAGAGAAGATCGAAGGGAGCCATCGGAGGCGCGCATCTCGCGGTAGAGACAAGGCTGCTGATAGACACCGGCAGCAAGGCGATAGAGGATGTCGCGCTTGCTGTGGGGTTTGTAGTTAACCGACAGCCGGGGTGAGAAAATTAGCTGCGAATTAAGCCGTTCGCCTGAGGCGGTGTTATAGTATTGGGCACGGGCACCAGCACGGATTCGAATGAGATTGTCCTTGCGTGTGTAGAGGTTGACTTCGCGTTGAATGAAGGCCGTGCCACGGAGAGTCTGGATCTGATTGTTGGCATTGCAATAAAGCTGCAACTGCGGGTTGAATACAACAGTATCGTCAAGGCCAGGGGTGTGGTAGTCGGTAGGAAAACTGTAGCCGGAGCTGTCGACCCACTTCCACTCACGCATTCGGTCGTGTACTTGTTCCAGTTGGAATTTGGCACCGAAATCCCAACTACCGAGAGAGGCGTAGCGGACTGCCCGGATTTCGGTGGCATAGATACCCAAATCCAGATAGTTGCGTGCATGTTCAAGAAAAGTGCCCACGCCGCGATCGAAGCGATTGGTATCGGTAGAACTTTCACCTACCCCCACCTCGTAGAGCCAATATTGGTCCTGAATGTCGTAGAGCTCCTTTTCGCGGTTGTATTGTGCCGAAGTAACCCAACAGAGCTGAAAATCGTCGGTGGGATGGTAATTGAGTGAAACGGAGCCTAAGATGGTGCCATAACTGTCGGCTTCACGGCCGTCGAAATAGACATCAAACTCAAGCGACTGGGTAGTGGACCCCCCAAAAGTGGTGGTGCGAGAGGAGGGGACTAGACCATAGACATTGCGAGTCCAAATGGCCAAAACGGAAAGGTCGAGTCGTGGACTGATACGGTAGCCGAAGATGCCCTGAAGGTCGGTATAGGAGGTGGTGTAGCTACCCTCGGTATCCATGCTCTTGAAGATATAGCTATTGTTGTGATGACGCACCCCAAGGCTGTAACTAAATCTATCGGCGAGGCGCCCTTGAGCGGAGAGACTTCCTCCCAAAAGGGAAAGCGACACGCGGTGGCGACGCTCAAGGGGACGACTGTAGATGATGTTCAAGACAGAGGACATGCGGTCGCCATAAGTGGCATCAAAGCCACCGGGCGAAAAAAATAGATGGTCGACAAGGTCGGGATTGATGATACTCATGCCCTCCTGCTGACCACTGCGAATCAGTTGGGGTCGGTAGATCTCAACTCCATTGATGTAGACTAAATTTTCGTCGAAAGATCCGCCGCGGACGGAGTACTGCGAAGAGAGCTCGTTGTTGGAGCTGACGTCCGGAAGGGTTTTAACGAGCGCTTCAACACTTTCATTTGGGCCTACGGCATTCTCGATTTTTTGAATATTGATTTGAGTAAAAGCAGTGGAGCGGATGCGGTCATCGGAAACCACCACCTCTTCAAGTTGGGTGGAGAGACGCTGGAGGGTGATGTCCAAGGTGCAGATTTCTTTTTTTGAAAGCCCAAGGCGCAACTCCTGAGGCCGGTAGCCAGTGCAAGTGATGCGGAGGGTGATACTGTCAGTAGACCTGACAGAGAGGCGATAGGAACCATCAGGGCCGGTGACGGTGCCGTAGGGAGTGCGCGCACTGACCACACCAACATTGGCGTACTCTACCGGATTTCCTTCGGCATTGGAGACACGCCCCTGCAGAACTCCCTGCGCCCACAAAGGCGAAAACTGGGAGAGGGTGAGGAACATCAAAACTATAAATAACGGCTTGCTCATTATTTTTTGTCAGCCATAAAACGGTGGAACGAAAAAAAAATTGTATCTTTGCAAATTATTTCAGAGGGGGTTGTGCCCCAATCGAGAATGAATTAAAATAGAAAATATGAAGTACAAACTACTTGCATTGGCGCTGATACTGGCCGGCATGGCCTGCCAAGCGCAGAACCAAATTGACAAACAAGGCCGTAAGCAAGGCCATTGGGTCAAAAGCGACAAGCAGGGTGCCAAAATTTACGAAGGCACATTCGTGGACGACCGTGAAACCGGTACTTTCACTTACTACTATCCCAACGGTACCGTTCGCATCAAGAACCAATACACCGTTCCGGGTAAGATATGCCATCATGAGGTGTACGATAAGGCCGGCCACTTATTGGCCAAAGGCGATTTCAATCAAAAGAACCGCGATGGTCTGTGGCTATTCTATTCGGAGAGTGGCAAAGTCGTTAAGCAGACCACCTACAAGATGGGTGTACGCCACGGTCTGCAGGTCATCTTCACCTCGGAAGGTGATACTGCAGAGGTATGCTCTTGGTACGACAACCGCCGCAATGGTCGCTGGTGGAAGCGTATTGGCAAACAAGGCTACATCACCGCCACCTATGTAATGGGCGGCATTGATGGCCGGTTAGTGGAATATGACGACAACAATCAAATGGTACAGGAAGGTTTCTATACCAAAGGCGAGCGCAACGGCACCTGGAAACATTTTGAAAACGGTCAATTGGTTGTAAAGGAGAAATATGTAATGGGCATCTCCCGCGACCGAGAGGTGCGCCTGTTGCTACCGGAAGAGCGCTTTGTGAGCATTTACGACATCTATTATATGGCTCCTATGGGCAAGAAAAAATCTTATGTATACCTAAGCGATGGTACCAAGTTGATTGACGAAGAGCCCGCAGAAACGCTCTACGCCCATGTAGGCAACGGTCGTTTCAGCTTGGCAAACAGAGAGGCCCGCATCATGGTTGCCACCAACTTGATTGTCGGCACCACCCTCGACAGCGAAGGCCGCGAAATCTTGAGTTTGGACCCCAAGCCCGACTTTGACGTGTTTCCCGACCAAGACTGCATAAAGATGCTGAAGAGCTTACAACTACAGAAACAGACCCAAGAGACAGGCGGTTTTTTTGACTTTGAAAAATAGGTAGATTCCGCCAACACCTACTTAACAAAAACCGTGCAAACAACGGAGAATGGAATTCCGAGACACTAAACACGCTATAAACCTTGTTTTGGAGAACAGCAACAGAGAGAAAAAAAATGGGACGCCTCGCGACGTCCCATTTTCCCATTAAACACTATTACAAAATCCTTTTAGGTAAAAACAAAACCTAAGCACCTGATTATGAACCCATATACAACCATGTTTTCTCCTCAAATGCGGCTGCAAAAGTACTAACATTTTTTGGATTAACAACAAGCCATCTATAACTTTAACTTCTATTAACTCAAATGAACATCGCAACACATACCTTTGGATGCAAGCTCAACTTTGCAGAGACCAGTAACTTACAGAAGAAATTCGTAGCTGCTGGATACGACATAGTAAGCTATCACGAAAAGGCCGACCTCTACGTGATAAACACATGCACTGTGACCTCTGTAGCGGAAAAAAAATGCCGAAATGCCATTCGGCAAGCCGTCACACAGAATCCCAAGGCCATCGTAGCCGTGATTGGTTGCTTTGCTCAAAACGATGCCAAACAGATTGCCTCCATACCGGGTGTGAGCATAATATTGGGTAACGACCAGAAGCACAAATTATTGGATATTGTTACGGAGCTACGCAAGGAGCACAAAGGCAAAGATATCAAACAACCTTACATCAGTACCGGCGAGCCGATGAGTTTTCAACTTAGCTATTCTGGCGATGACCGCACCCGCACCTTTTTCAAGATACAAGACGGTTGCGACTATTTCTGTAGCTACTGCGCCATACCCTTTGCCCGAGGGCGAAGCCGGAGCGCGACCATTGCCCAAACCGTTGCAACGGCGCACGAAATTGCCGCCACCGGCACACAGGAAGTGATATTAACAGGAGTGAACACCGGCACCTTTGGATTGCACCACGGAGAGCGATTCATCGACCTCTTGAAAGAGTTGGACAAAATAGAAGGCATCCGTCGGTATCGAATCTCTAGCATCGAGCCCAATCTCATCACCGATGAAATTATTGATTTTGTAGCCCAGTCGCGTACTTTCCTGCCCCATTTTCACATTCCACTACAGGCTGGATCGGACAAAGTGCTAAAGATGATGCGCCGACGCTACGACACTACCCTCTATGCCAACCGGTTGGAGCATATTCACCGGGTAATGCCCGATGCCTGCATTGCAGCAGACGTAATTACCGGTTTTAACGGTGAGGACGATAAGAGCTTCGCCCAAAGCAAGCAATATCTGGAAGGTTTGCCTATCTCCTACTTGCACGTGTTTCCTTACTCTGACAGGCCCAACACATTGGCATTAAAGATGAAGGAAAAGGTTGCCATCCCCATCAGGAAAGCCCGCAGCCTAGAGTTGCATCGGCTTTCGGAATGCAAGCGCCACGCATTTGTGGAAAGCCAACGGAACAAGACGCGTATGGTATTGTGGGAGCATACGCGTCATAGTGGACCCACAGGCGAAATGATGCAGGGGTGGACCGACAATTACATCCGGCTCCAACGTCCCTTTGAAGAGGCACTTTGCGGCACAGTGACCCCCTACCCTATTACGGAGTTAACAATTGTCGAGAACTTCTCATTTGACAGTTGAAAAAAAAAATGTACCTTTGTCGTTTTTTAGAACGAAACAAAATACAATACAACTGTTTGTACAACAAAAATATACACTCAGGATATCAATAAACACGCATAATATCATCAACAAAGTAAAATAAAAAGCAACCATGAGCGGATTATTTGGAGTGGTCACCGGCAAGCCTTGCGCTACCGATTTGTTCTACGGCACCGATTATCATTCACATTTGGGGACGCGTCGTGCCGGCTTAAGCACCATTGACAACGGGAGCATCCATCGCAACATCCACAACATCGAGAACACTCAGTTCAAGACCAAATTTGCCAACGACATCAACGAGATGTTGGGAGACAAAGGTATCGGGGTAATTAGCGACTCTGACCCACAACCCATCGTATGCAACTCACATTTGGGCCGTTTTGCAGTATGTACAGTGGCTAGAATCAACAACATAGCCGAATTGGAAAAGATGTGTTTGGATCGCAACCAACAGTTCACCGAACTAAGTATGGGCATGACCAATCCCACAGAACTAATTGCCCTTTTGGTTACCCAGGGCAAGGATTTTGCCGATGGAATTGCCAACGTATTTGCCCATGTGCGCGGTAGTGTTTCCTTTCTTATTCTCACCAACGACGGCATCATAGCAGCCCGCGACCGATACGGGCGCACACCCCTAACAATAGGGCGTCGCGAGAACGACTACGCCGTAGCCAGCGAGAGCCACAGCTACGTCAACTTGGGATACCAGACTGAGTATTTTATCAAACCTGGGGAGGCGGTGTTGATCAACAAAGAAGGATTTCGGCAGATAGTATCCCCAAACGACAAAATGCAGATATGCTCTTTCTTGTGGATTTACTACGGCTACCCCTGCGTGGAGTATGAGAACATCAACGTGGAAGAGGTGCGTTTTCGCCTAGGGGAAGCCATGGGCAAGGGCGACAATGTGGAGGCCGACTATGTTTCGGGCATTCCCGATTCAGGTATTGGCATGGCCTTGGGCTATGCAGCCGGTAGCGGTATTCCCTACAAACGAGGCATATTGAAATACACCCCCACATGGGCTCGCAGTTTTATGCCCACCAATCAGGAAGCCCGCAACTTGGTAGCCAAGATGAAGTTGATTCCATCACGCAAAGTACTAGAGGGCAAAGATGTGGTGTTTTGCGATGACAGTATTGTCCGCGGCACACAGTTGCGCGACCAAGTGAAGATGCTCTACTCCAATGGAGTGAAGCACATCCATGTACGCATCAGTTGTCCACCACTTGTGCACGGTTGCCAATGGCTCAACTTCTCTGCCTCGAAAACAGACAAGGAACTCATCACCCGCCGGGTTATTGAGGAATTGGAAGGAGGTCAGGTACGCAACCTTGAAGCCTACCAGGACCACACTAGCGCGCAGTATGCTCGGATGGTGGAGAAAATTCGCCGTACGGTTGGCGTAGATACACTAAAATTCAATACACTAAGCACCATATGCGATGCCATCGGCTTGCCAAAGTGTCAAGTCTGCACCCACTGTTTTGATGGCAGTTCCTATGGAGAATAGCTGCCATGAAGAGAGTTAGAAAAGTAAGATATCTGCTTATCCTTTCCGTCTGCTGGCTAGCAGGTGTTGCCCATGCGCAGAGGCCCATACCAGTTTCCGTCAAAGAGTTGGCTACTGATTTCGGCATACGACCCATTTTTCTGGACGACACCTTTCATGTGGCCCGTTACCTCGACAGCCTCAACGGTGCCAACAGTGACATGACGGACACCTGCGTCACCCTCAACGCCAAACTAATGACTATGACCAATGTAATGCTTTATGACTACCGCCACAATAATGACACCGTGTGGATTGATGCCACCCATTACATTGAGGACTACCAAATCTATACACAAAGGATCAACATTTTGTCGAAATATGTGCTTGACCGTGCTCACCAATACATTGACCAAGAGCACATCCGTCAGGACAACATTCAGCAAAACGCCCTCAACCTGTGCAGGGATACCATTAGCCGCCAACACCGCACCATACTCAACTCCTGCGAAGGCATTGGCATTAGTGACAAAATCCGCAAAAAGGAACTCAAGGACATCTACTACGCCTACCTATCGGTCTATAATCGGTACGATTTTTCGATGAAGCGTAGCGACAGTGCCTATTTGGCCAGCCTACAAGAATTCTCCAACTTTCAAAAGAACCTCATTGACAACATATTGAGCAATAGTGGATATACAATAAAAATCAACAACTTTGTCAATACGCTAAAAGTCCGCTGCGAAAATAGACACCCCGACGTGTTACGTTCCTACCAACGCACATTTCGCCAACCCACCCCAGAGATCAATTTTGCCTCCATCAAGGGGTACTACGAATACATCAGTCGGCTTGAGGCCATAATGGAAGTGCAAAACAGTTATATGGAGGCAGTTGACCTGCGTGAGCAGATTGATGCCACTGGCAAACGTATCTACAGTCTTTACAGTTCCAAATCGCGCGAAGAGGCCAAGACCTACCAGCAAGTGGCCGCAACCGTGAACACTGTACCATCTTTCAATACCCTCACCGATGCCGAAGCATTCATTCAAAGGCTACAGGAATTCACCCAAGTACAAGCCTGTTATATTCAAGATTTCAACCGTCTATCACAAATCCAGATGCACGGGGACTCCATTGTGAAGCGTTGTGGTATGAAATATAGCGAAGTAGCCAAAGCCTACAAACAGATTAGCAGTGTAAATTCCATGTCGCCCAACTACATGTCGCTTGATGACGCTGCCCGTTTCGGTCTTGAGATGGATCATTTCGAACTATTACAGCGACAATACGACTCCATCATCGTACTGCGCCAACAAATAGATCGGTATAAGGATACTATCAGCAAAGGTTGGATAAAGCACCGAATCATCCACAATGGGTTTCAGAACATCTGCAAACAGTTTGTATTCACACCCACTTTCATTGACGCAACTGGAGGAAGCGAGTTTATCGATCAATTGATAGACTGCCGCGACATTGGAATTACCTGCATCAATTCCATGCATTTGGCTGACCAAAGTAAACAACTCGGTGATAGAATCGATGCAGCAATGAAGCCCTACAGCAACATACGGAAAGCCTATAATATGTTAGAAGATGTGTACATGTCCACCCAAAGCATCAACCACATCTCAGATTTGACAATCTACATGCAACAGTTGGAAGCATTTATTAGCGTGCAAGGATCTGTGTGGGGAAAGCTAGAAACAGATGCCGCCAATACCAACAATCAACTCAAAGGCGTAAAAGAAATCAACAAAATGGAAATAATACTTGGATTATGAAAATAGCTTTGATTTTATCAGGTTGTGGCAATCGCGACGGTAGCGAACTGCAAGAAACCCTCTCCTTGATGTTGGCTTTTGACCGTCGGGGATGGCAATACCAATGTTTTTCCCCCGAAGGGAAATACCGGGTAGTGAGTCATATGGACGGCCATGAAGAGGGAGAACGCGACATTCTTGTAGAATCCGCCCGCATTGCCCGAGGCGACATCAAAACTCTCGACCGTTACAATGCTAGAGACTTTGATGCTTTGGCCCTGCCTGGTGGCATGGGTGCAGCCCGCAACCTATCCACATTCGCCTTTGACGGAGCCAACATGAAGGTGCGACCCGATGTGGAACAGGCCATCAACGACACCTATAATGCCCATAAACCTGTGCTAGCCATGTGCATTGCCCCTATCGTAGTGGCCAAAGTGCTCGGTCGGCACGGTATCACCTTAACTTTGGGCCAGCCATGTGTAGCCTCTCTAGTGGCCGAGCAGTTGGGGGCTAGGCATCAATGTTGTCGAGCCACAGAATTCTGTGCCGACCGACAGCACCGAGTCTACACCACCCCCGCCTATATGGTAGGTGAACACATCAGCGAAATTTTTGCAGGTGCCGAAAATATGGTAGCTGCGTTGGAAGCCGACCTGAGCAAGGCACACGCTTAGGTCGTTTTATAAGTTCCACGCCTTCCGAACCGACTCCACCTCGGCTTTCACCCAAGGCTTGGTCATATCGAAGATTTGATCGATAGGTTTGGAGAGCTTTTCGACCAAAATGTGGGTATTATCTTGGTGTTCAATACATTCCAATGCCACGGCGATAGCCTTCCAATCGTGGTGGGAATAGAGTAGCGGGATGAAGTTATAGATATCAAAATTGTCAATTACCATATTATCAATACCCTCTGTTGCGATACGACTGTGAGCCCTAGCAAGGCGAATTTCGCCAACCTCTTCCAACACATGCAAATACTTCTCATAAAGCACGTATTCGTTCAACAAAAAGGCTACAATCTGGGTATCCAAACCATCCCAGACGGTAGTGGACATAGGTTTTGCCACGAAGCGGCCCAACATAAAAGAGCCTGCACTCAGCCCAGAGAGTCCATTGTTGATGCAGATTTTCGACACTTTCAGAAAGAAGTGCAATTTTCGTTTATCACTCAAAAAGTTGAATACCCGCGACTGGTCATGATGTGAACCCATTTTGCTCTCCAACACTTGCCGCACATATTGGTCGGAGTTGCCTTGATACCAATTGTTTACAATACCCATCGCCACATCGGGTTTGTCCTGCAACTCCAAGCGGATTAACCGCGCCAATTGATCCACATCATCAATTACCGAGGCTTGTTCACTAGTGACGATTTCCTCGTACGTTTCGTAAGCACTTTTCATGTCGTTGAAAAAAACCACCTCTTCGGGAGTCATTGGGATGTGCTCGCCATGCAGAAATTTGGTAAAGCGGGCCGGTTTGAAGTCCGCCACTCCTTTGTAAATGGCCTGCTGACGGCTGGATATGGTAATGCGGTCCATCTCACGCAACTCCAAACCCTCATCGTTGACTAATTTGTAACTCTTGCCTTCTGGGACAAAACGGATGCCGTAGTTCTGAAGGTTCATAAAAGCTGGGATGCCGTAACCGCGGCAGGCGGTAACGACATGAATAGCCGCAGGAGTCATACTAAGGATGGCGTGCACCTCGTTGAGGACAATGGTATCCTCGGGCACAAAGCGTTCTTGACAGAGACACACCTGCTCACCTTTGCCAGAAATCTCACGGGCCTTACTAGGGCTGAAGCAAAGTACTGTGGTGATGGCGGTGCGTGGCAACACGCTCAAACCCTTGCCGAAGAACTGTAATTTTTGCATCGACTGCGGGTCGATTGAGGCGGATACAATTTGGCGTGTGTGGTAAGGCTTAATGATATTCATCACATGATGCTTACCGATACGCCCCTCACGCAATAAATCGATGGCTGAAATAAGGGCTGCAGGGCCAGTCATTTCCGACATATTCAACTGAAGGACAGAAAAAAGGCTCACTTTTTCTGGACGTGTCTCTACTGCAAACTCAATGGTTACTGGCGACTTGTAGCGTTCTTCTAACTTTACCAATAGCGGATGGAAATGATAGACTGCAGGATAGGAGTTCTTTATGGTATCGCGGTTGATGTAGGAGGTATCGTCGGAAGTGACATCGCCAGTCATAATTTCTTCACCGAAAATATTGCGATAACTCTCGATCTGACTACCCTTGCCGGTACGGCTGTTGCGACTATACAGCACACCGGGGTAGGATTCGTTGTTGCCGATGGTCCAGACCATACGTTGCAAAATCAGCGAAGGCGAAGCCTGTTTACCCTGCATGAAAGTGAGTATCATATCCTGATTGTCGATATAGAACTTACGCACATGCTCCACTAGTTTGAGCACTTGGTAGAAAGCATCGGAAAGTAGTCGCTGACCATCCTCGCGGGCTTCACTAATCTCCTTTTCCATCAGAACTATGAGTTCCCGTTGCTTTTCAACAGAGAGCACGCTATTGACACTTTGGTATTTCCTTTCGATGCCAAGCATTTCGGCAATAGTGTGAAGTGTGGAAAGATAGATCCGATTGGCCATGTTAAGACCGTACTGCTTGCAGAGTTTACCATACACCTCGCGGGTGACACCGATATTCAACAAGGTAGGCATCAGTCCTGGGATGTATTGCGGCATAGCGCAACGGATTGCAAAAACTAGGGGGCTTGGTTCTCCGGCGAGATCAAGCCCAATCATGATTTTTAGATTGTCTATGGCCATGGCCAATTTCTCCTGTAGATGTTCAGGGTGTCTGAAAGATTCAGCCGTCAAGATAACGAAATCTGGGACAGGATAGCAGTTGCGTGTCAAGTCCAGTAGCATTTTGCCCTTGTAGCTAATTTCTTCTGCAGAGAAATCCTTGTCGGTCAGCGCAGTGATTACCTCCTCGTCTTCCTTGAGAGGGTGTGAGGCAACATAGTGAATGACGCTATCCCGAAGCGATTTTCGCTTTTCGGCCAAAAGAGCCAGTTGTCTAGTAGTTGCTGTGCCATCATTTTCGGCCAAAAGAAGGCGCAGGAACATTTCCTTTTCCTCACCCCGAATTCTTAACAGCATAAACATGTCGTACCACCGTGGGGGAAATTCACGTGGCTCATTTTCGTCGGCGATGCTGTATATTACAGTGCCCGGCTTATTGCCCTCTAGTACATTGTTGAGGTCGTCCACATTTCTGTTGAATACTTCCGGACCACATTCGGCATAGCGCCGGATCATCTGGTAGTTGGGGTAGCTTGCCCTAATCAGAATTTTCATAGTACTTCTTGTTGGTTTTTTAGTATCAATGTTTCATTAGGATGGCACAGGCCGAGTCGATGATGTTGTCGCGTCCTTCTATCCGGACTTTTTCCCAATCGAGCCGTAACGGTATATCTGGAGGAACGCCATTCTCGTAATTGACGCCATCCAAAGCCAATGCTCGAGTCACCGTGATGCGGTAGCGCCAGCCATTGGGCAGAACACCCATAGAAGGCATGCCCAACCCGCCACTAGTGGTATCCCCCATCAAAACCATGTTTTCGTAGGCTTGCGTACATATGGCGAAGGAACTAGCAGCGCTGAAACAACCCCTGTCTATCAGTACAATAACCGGCTTTTCAAAGATGTCCTCATCGGTTTCCGATACCTTTGGAGCGCAAGTGGCCTCAAGCGGACTGAAGTCGTCGTGACCCGGACCTGACTTGATCTGCGAATAGTAGAGTGTCTGCCCATGCGATGGCATCAAACTCAGCAAACGGTAGATATTAGCTACATTGCCCCCTCCGTTGCCACGGATGTCGAAAATCATGCCTTTGGCGTTGGGATAACTTTGCAGCAGGTGACGGAGCTGTCCTAAACCGACGGCATTACTGAAAGAACCGTAGCGGACATAGATGATGCTATCGCCGCAGAGCCCCGAATGAGACAAACCTCCAGACACATGGTAATTGATACCCATATAGTTGAGTACCACGGTATTTACATCGATATCACCTTCGGCATAGAAGTTATAGTATATCGAATCGGACCGACAGATGTCGTAAGGGGTATAGAGGTTGACGTGACCATCGTGCAGACTACCAAGCAAGGAGGCACAGACAAGGAACAGACTGTCGTTGCCCATAGAATCGTTTATCAAAGGGTAAAGGCTATCATACATAGCATTCCAGTCCACACCCTTAACATCGAACATAGCATACTGCTGATCGAATTTTTTCCATAAATAGCCAAAAGTGTTGGCAGGCGAAGATGAAATATCATCTGCCATAATAACTTTCTCGCATGAGGCTGTTACCCAAAGGATACACCCTACCAAAAACGTTGCATATAATTTTGACCAAAGTAGCCCCAAACGCTTCTCTTTTGTTTCTTTCATGTTGCAAAAATTCTCATTTTTATAAACCTACAGGATTTTTCGCCATTTCGTTTTCTCAATAGCAGTTTGCCCATAACATTCAAATTCAAAAATCAAACAAACAATGGCATTGATTCTTATA
The DNA here is from genome assembly GCA_964483145.1 of uncultured Bacteroidaceae bacterium. Taxonomy (GTDB): domain Bacteria; phylum Bacteroidota; class Bacteroidia; order Bacteroidales; family P3; genus Colimorpha. The sequence continues at coordinate 8,120 of CAZAAK010000036.1, read as the reverse complement.
GTTTGAACTCCAATTCAACTAACACTGCATGTCCAGACTGCTCGAAACAGTAGGGTGCCGCACTACTGGCAGTGGCCCGCGAAGAGATGTAATGCCATCTATAAGAAAGTCCTACTCGGTTGCCATTTGACAGCACCAACGTAGCGCCCAAGTCAGTGGCTACGGATGTAGCTCCTGCCAGATACCACCCATACTGTTTCATAAAGTCGGCTGTCGGGTTGCCAATTTCATGGGTATAGTTGTCCATGTAAGCGAACCCTGGCCGTAGCACCAAAGACACTGGCGTCAAAGCTAGCTGGGCATGCATCATCCAATGTTTCAGATATAGTTCGGTACGACCCAAAAAGTTCAGATTGATAAAATTAGATGCTCCCACACTTGAATTACCCAACGCACTGTTGTAGCGTATATCCGCTCTCTCGTCCAATGAAGCGCCCAACCACATCTGCCAACGACCCTGCCAAGAGGTCCTATGCATTGCCATAACGTTTATATTCGCTTGTCCACTAAAGGCCTGCATATTATCCAAGCCCAACTTGTATCCGTACCCCCCACCAACAATTTTCAACTGCACTTCGTAGCGCCATGCAGGGCGCAGGAAACCCACTTTCAGTCCAGGAGTCAACTCCAAACCACAGTATGTCAGTGGAGAAGCACCTAGATCGCGATAAGTGCCATAACCCATTCCACCTTGCAACCCCACGAGAAAACCTTGTCTATTTTCCTGTCCAACCAACCCTCGGGGGAGCAAAAAACATAGCGATAGAAAAAGGACTGCTAATGTACGTTTCATATATTTTTTCTGACAAATACTGTCTATTCAAAAAAAAAAATTTATCTTTGCATTTTGATTACAAAAGTACGGACTTTTTTTGGAATAAACAAAAACAAATACATAAATGCAATGAAAACAATGCGAAAGAGATTTTTTTTCAAGGTAGTTGTGCTTACCTTTTTGACTACCGGATGCTTCGTTTCGTGCAACCAAAACGAGCAAACGGGCTCGTCTGTCCACGAAATGCAAGTCACTTTGGATTCCATCATGCAGGAATACCATGACATGCAGAACAATTGCGACAATTATGCCAAGCAACTCTCCGAACGCGACAGTGCCATTGAAGCCCAAGCCGCAGAAATTCAAAATCTGATTAACCAGCTCGACGGTAAAGGCACTTCTGCCACCACAACCCGCACTGTCACCAAAACCAACAAGGCTCAGGTAAAGAAACTCCGCGCACAACTTGAAGCCAAAAAAGCCGAAATTGAGCATCTCCAAAGCCGTTTGAACCAAGTGAATGCCGAGCTCAACGACCTCAAGTCTGTGGACGGCTATGCCGACCGTGAGACCATTGCCCGTCTCCAGCGTCTGGTCCGGGAGCAAGATGTACGCATCGTTGCACTCTCCAACGACAAGGTCCAGCTCACCAACACCAACGACTCACTCACCGCTCATGTAGCCTATTTGCTTGGTCAGCGCAACGCCGAGGCACAAAGCACCCCTTCTAGCGCCGACTATGCCGCCCAAATAGCCCTTCTCAAGAGCCAAGTCAACAGCCAACAGGCCGAAATTTCCCGCCTTCAAGAAGAAGTTGCCAAGCAGACTGCCTTGGTAGCCGATGCCAATGCTGCCGCAGAGCAAGCCAAATCCGAAGCCGCCAAATCCACGGCACAGGCCAAGACCAATGCTGCCAAGACCAAAGGTAACATCAACAAGAAACTTGCCGAACTCCAAGCTCTTTGCGATGAATATTATGAAGAGCTCCAACACCTGCGTGCCGAGAATATTGCTCTCCGCAACGAGAACGACAGTCTCCGCAGTGAAGTTGTGGCCTATAAGAAAAACGCTGAGAACACCGCTGTTGAAAATGCCAAAATGGCCGCCAAGGTCACCCGCGCCTCCATTCTCTCTGCCGACCCAATCACTGTCACTCCCCTCAAGCGCCTCTCCAATGGCACAGGCCGCCCCACTAGTCGTGCCACAGCCACTAGTGTTCTCCGTGTTGAGGGAACCCTTTTGGCCAATAACGTGATTGAGCCTGGCACCGTAACCATCTATGCTGTTATCACCTCTCCCTCCAACAATGTACTCCACAATGGCACTATGGAGCAAAAATTCGATGCCAACGGCACCCGCACCACCTATACTACTGTGCAGTCCTACGAGTTCACTGGTGACGAACGCACCTTTGAAATGAGTTGGAGTAAGGACGATGACACCGAGCTTGAGTCTGGCATCTATCGCGTCAGCCTATATGCCAACAGTAGCTTGATTGGCTTCACCGAATTCAAGTTGAAGTAAATCAGATGTCCAATCAGGCAAAATACAATTCTTTCCGCCAGACATACCCAAAGTTTGTCTACGAGAACTATCAATACGATGTGCAGCCCGACGGACTGCACATCGTTTTTGCATTCCACATTTCCGACGATATCGTTTTCACCCCCACAGCCTTTATTCCTGCCCGGAAGTTCCTTAATTTTGACCAGCCACGGGAGGTGCTCGACACTCTTATTTTCCATATTGGCATGATTGAGCTTGTCAGCTATTGGAAATGCTTTTGCCCTCCTTTGGTGGAGGTGCGTTGCGGTAGCCTCTCTCCCGAGCAGGTCCAGTTCTGGAAAAAGCTATACTTCAACGGATTGGGTGAATTTTTCTACACCAATGGCATCACTGCCACCCTTGATAACTTCCTCACTATCGAATCCTGCAAAGACCAAAGTCCGAGCAGTTTTCCCCTCTGCAAATTTGTTGGCTCACCTCATGATTTGTCTGTTCCCTGCCTCATACCTATTGGTGGAGGGAAAGACTCCGTTGTCACCCTTGAACTTATCAAAAACGCCAACACCCGTGTCATTCCTCTGATTATGAATCCCCGCGGTGCCACCATCGGTTGCATTCAAGTTGCTGGGTACACCCTTAAAGAAGTCCTTGTTATCCACCGCACCATTCATCCCCGCCTACTCGAGCTCAACGCCCAAGGTTGCCTCAATGGTCACACGCCTTTCAGTGCCATGCTGGCCTTCTACACCCTCCTTGCCGCACAGATGAGCAATGCCACTGACATCGCCCTCTCCAACGAGAGTAGTGCAAACGAGAGCACTATAGTTGGCACCTACATCAACCACCAGTACTCCAAGAGTTTAGAGTTCGAAAACGATTTCCGACACTACACAGCAAGATACATATCACCTATTTTCAACTACTTCAGTTTTCTGCGTCCACTTTCCGAACTCCAAATTGCCATGCTGTTCAGCCGTTATGAGAAGTATTTTGATATATTCCGTAGTTGCAATGTTGGCAGTAAAGAGGACATTTGGTGCGGACACTGCCCAAAGTGCCTCTTTGCATACATCATTCTCGCCCCCTTTATTCCACCGCAACGCCTCAATGCAATCTTTGGTAAATGTATGCTTGACGACCCCGACATGAAACTAAGTTTCGACCAACTCACGGGGTGTGCCCAAACCAAGCCTTTTGAGTGTGTGGGCACAATCAGCGAAGTACACAGTGCCCTCAGCATGGCAATCGCCCGTTGGTACCCGAATCAGCGACCTTGCCTTCTCAACGGCTACCACCCAGCGTCCCCAAGTACTCCCCTTTCCACACTATTGCCCAGTCACAACCTCAGCGAACATCTCCATGATATCCTCTCCCGAGTCATTGCCGAAGCCGCCACCTCACAGACGATAATACACTAAATAACAATACCATACATAAAAATTGATGTTTAGGCAACAACAACTCACTGAAATTTTCGCTGGTCGCAGGATTCTTGTCGCTGGCTATGGTCGCGAGGGGAAAAGCACTCACACGGTGCTTCAGCGGCTTACTCCTGATGCCCACATTGACATAGCTTGCACTGACGATGAAATTTTCGCCTGTCTAAGCAAGGCTGCAGAACGCCACCAGCCTTATAATCTTGTTATCAAATCCCCCGGCATCCCTACCATGAAGCTTGAGGGAAAATGCGACCTTGGCACAGTTACATCCCAAACCGACATCTTTCTACAGACCTATCACGACCTCACTATTGCCGTCACCGGCACCAAAGGCAAGAGCACTACCACAGCACTTATCCACCACGTCCTAGACCAAACGTTCGGTCCCTTGCGCCGAGTTTTGCTGGCCGGCAACATAGGTATCCCCCTTTTCGATATTCTCGACCAAATTGACGAAAATACGCCCATCGTTGCCGAACTTTCGTGCCACCAACTAGAGAATATCCACCAAGCCCCCCATATAGGAGTTATCCTCAATCTCTATCAGGAACACCTTGATCACTACCACAACTACCATGACTACCAAATGGCCAAGATGCGCATGATGCTTTGCCAACAACCCGACGACCACTGCTTCTACTGCACCGACAGCCCCGACCTTGTGGAGCGCGTTGCCGAAGTCCGCTCTCAAGTCCGTTCCCACCTCCACCCTTACTCCTACGTTACCAATCCAGAGCAGTTATCCTCTCCGCTCAAGGGTCGCCATAACCTCAGTAATATAGCTGTGGCGCAACAAGTTGTCGCGCTTTTAGAGGTGTCCGCAGAGCAGTTTTCCGCCGCCCTTAATACTTTCCACAGTTTACCACATCGGCTTGAACTTGTTGGTACCTGGCAAGGCATCACTTTCTACAACGATTCCATCTCCACCATTGCCGAAGCTACCATTGCTGCCGTTGAAGCACTCCAACAGGTCGACACGCTCATTCTTGGCGGTTTCGACCGAGGCATCGACTACTCCGGTTTGGCCGACTACCTTGCCGACAGTTCCCGCGCGGGGTGCAAAGTTTCCAACCTTGTCTTCGTTGGCAGTGCCGGAGCCCGCATGCTTCGAGAGTGGACATGTCGAACAGAAAACCCCACTCTTGGACGCCATATTCTTGTCGAAAGCGATTACGATTCCATTGTCCGTTGGTGCTATCGGCACACCCGTCCTGGTCATATCTGCCTCCTCTCCCCTGCTGCAGCAAGCTATGATGCCTTCCGCAATTTCGAGCACCGCGGAAATACATTCAAATCTCTTGTCATGCAACAAGCCCAATCCACCAAAGCCTAAAATAATGGAATCCATCACCAACATACGACACGACCTCCACATCCACCCCGGCACCTCCGGTGAGGAGTGGTACGCACATAACCTTATCTCCGCCCAACTGCAGGAATGTCATCCCAACAAAATCTTTACCAATGTTGGCGGATTTGGCGTTGTTGCCATTTGGGGCGACAAGCCGTCCCGTCCTACCATTGCCATCCGTGGAGACATCGATGCCCTCTCTATCGGTCACCGCTGCGGACACGACGGTCACGCTGCCATACTCCTTCAGCTTGCGCGTACCATATCTAGCAGTAGCATTCCTGCCGACCGCAATATTATGCTCATCTTCCAACCCGAAGAGGAAACCGGCACCGGTTCGCAGAAAATCCTTGATGAAGGCATCCTTCAGAAGTACAACATCCGAGCCATCTATGGGCTTCACAACCTACCTGGGTTTCCATTAGGCACTGTGGTGCTCAACTACCATACCTTTGCGGCAGCCTCTACTGGGGTTGTATATCACCTTTCTGGCCGTGCCACCCATGCATCCACTCCCGAAAAGGGCATCAATCCTGGTCTTGCCGTAGCTGAAATCATCCAACAATGCGCCCGACTCAACAGCCGCCCAAATGCCTTGGGTGAGGATTTCAGCCAGGCTACACTCATCTGCGTACGTTTGGGCGAGGAGTCCTTTGGCACCTCAGCAGGAGATGCCGAGGTAATGCTTACCCTCCGAGCTTACACCAATCAGGCAATGGAGCACCTTTTGAGCAAAGCCAACGCTATTGTCGGAGAGATTGCCTCACGTCACCACCTTGTGCTCTTCCACCAACTTCGCGACCCCTTCCGCGCCACCGAAAACAATTCCACCCACGTTGAGCATATCGAGGAATACTGCGGATGCCGCGTCCAGCACATCCTCACTCCCATGCGCTGGTCCGAGGATTTTTCCAACTACCTCGTCCACTTCCCTGGGGCCATGTTTGGCATCGGTGCTGGGGAACATCACGCCGAACTCCACCACCCCGACTACGATTTCCCCGATGACCTCATTCTCCCCGCGGCCCAAGTCTTCTTCCGCATCCTCCTTGCCCCCATTCCCTAATGCGGACACACACAATGACACTCTCTGGCACTCCATTGCCAAAAGAATACAAGAAAACGAACACAACCAATAATGGATAGATAAAAATAAAAAAACAATTCATCATGAAGAAAGTTCTACTAACGTTCGCCCTGCTGACCTTTGTCCTGACTGCTGTGGGACAAGAACCCAGCCAACCCGAGTTCGAAGGTCAAAGCTGTACCAGTATCATGGTGGGTAAATCCGCCTCCAAGGACGGCAGTGTCATCACCTCACATACTTGCGATGGCCGCTACCGCACTTGGATGTATATGGAGCCCGCTATGGACCACGCCACCGGTGACGTTCACCCAGTCTACAAGGGCACGCTCCACACCACCTTCCGAGGCGATACCACAGGCGTCCGTTTGGCTGGTGCCATTCCCGAAGTGGCACACACCTATGCTTACCTCAACACCGCCTACCCTTGCCTCAATGAGCACCAACTTGCCATCGGAGAGAGTACTTTTAGCGGTCCGGACACCCTTATGAACCCTGCTGGCATGTTCCTTATTGAGGAGCTTGAGCGTATTGCCCTCCAACGTTGCACCACTGCTCGCGATGCCATCCGCCTTATTGGCGACTTAATTAAGGTATACGGTTATGGCGATGGAGGTGAATGCATTACCATTGCCGACACCAAGGAAGTCTGGCAAATGGAAATACTTGGCGAGGGCAAAAACATCATTGGTGGCATCTGGGCTGCCCAGCGCATCCCCGATGACCAAGTGGGCGTTTCCTGCAACATTGCCCGCATCGGCCGCCTGCAACGCGGCAACACTGAGTATTTCATGTGTTCCGACAACATTGAGGCTGTAGCCCGTCGCAACGGTCTGTGGGACGGCCAGGGCGAGTTCGTCTTTTGGAAAGCTTTCAACAGTAGCTACGCCAACGGAAAAAACTTCCGTGAACGCGAGTATTTTATTTTCAACCAGCTTGCCCCTTCACTCAACCTTACAATGGACACCACCGAGCTACCTTTCTCCGTGCGTCCCGACAAAAACGTTGATGTTCGCGAAGTTATAGAACTCTTCCGCTCCACCTATGAGGGCACCGATATGGACATGTGCAAGAACGTCAGAATGGCTGTACCCCGCAAGGACAGCAAGGGCAACACCTACAACGACACCATAGTCAGCCCTATTGCCAATCCGTGGCTCAGTTCCTCCATGCAGCGCACCCTCAACACCATTGCTCCCGGCACCATCGATTTTCGCCGCACTGTCAGCGTAGCTTGGTGCTCTTATTCCTTTGTAGCTCAATGCCGCCAATGGTTGCCCGACTGTGTGGGTGGCGTGGTGTGGATGTCCGTTGACAACCCCGCCCAAAGTCCCCGCGTGCCCATTTTCTGCGGCACTTCCGAGTTACCCCAACCCTACAGCATCTGCGGACAAAAGGAGTACAATCCCGATGCCATCCTCTGGAAATACCGCCGCACCAACAAGCTAGCCACTGTTGCTTGGCAGCGCACCAAAGGCGGCATGAACAAAGAACTCCAAAGTCTTGAGAATGCAGCCTTCAGCAGTCTCGATGCCCTTCAACGCGAGGTTTCGCGCTACCACCGGCTCAACCGCACCGATGAGGTTCATGCCACTCTCAACAACTTCACCCGCCAGCAATACGAGAACACCACCTACGCTTGGTCGCAACTCGAAGCCAAATACTGGCATACTTTTGGCATGGGTTTCTAGAACACCGCGTAATTCTCCCAGCCATTGACGGCAATAATTGGCAGGAGGCAAACGCCCCAAAATGGGAGTTTACCTCCTGTTTTTTTGTATATCCTTGACGCGCGAGCGAGACCGACAACGCATCTTGGGCTAGGCTTTTATAACAACATTACTCTACCATATAATATACTATAGCGTAAATTATTACCCCCCCCAGAACAAAAGTTAAAAGTGAAATTATTTGAACTATTGCTGTCCGGTAAAACTCAAAAGAGCATAAATACCCAGCCCGAAG
>CAZAAK010000035.1:0-23462 GCA_964483145.1 uncultured Bacteroidaceae bacterium | reverse complement strand
TAACAATGAGTATAACTGAATATTAACCCTGTCTAAAAATGGGGAGTACTATAACATTTCAGATGAACACATTCAAGCTTATAAGGAAGGATGTTTCAAACAATTATTTGAGGCTATTAAGGAAGACCCGGAATTGTCCTTTGAAGTCAGGTTAAATAATGAAGTTATGGTTTATTACCATAAAGATAAAATCTTGACTACTGCTTTCTCCGGCAAAGGACAGCCTAAAGTTACGATGCTTGATGCGAAGTACTACAATCCGGGCAAGACAGGCAAGAAACCTTCTATTGATATGGAAGATAAAGACAACTGGAAATCTCTAACAAAGTGGCGAACTTATTTCAATCAAGCAAAAGAACTTGTCTATTTCTACAAGAAGGGCACAGAATTTACAGTGCAGCAGAATATTGCATTAGGTAATCAATCATACAAGAATCGATATCTGGTCGTGGATATGGAATGGCAGTTCGCACAATCAGATGTCAAAGACAGGGTGCCAAGGACGAGATTTGATCTTGTCATTGTAGACACTGTGCCTAACGAACAGGGCGTCAATGATATCTATTTGGCAGAACTCAAGGTCGGAACTGTTGCCACGGAAGGCACTTCAGGTACTATAGCGCACGTAAAGAAAACAAATGACATCATCAACAAGGAAGAGGCATGCCAAGCCTTAAAGGAAGATGTCCAGAACATAATAAGAGTCAAGAACGCCTTAAAAATTTACGAAGGCACCCCAAAGGATTTGGTATTAGCTGACAAGCCAAAGATGATGCTTATTCTTGCCTATCGTGGAAAGAAAGAACTGGATGCTCTTAAAGAATACAAAGATGCTGCCCAAACTAAAGCAAAAGAACTTGGCATGGAAGAAATTAAGGTAATAATGCACAATGCATTGATTGAGCTCAAATAGCATGGCAAGGACCAATATTACCATTCGCAGAGCCAATCAAATAGGAGGCTGTATCACGACCATCGAATATGATGGTTGTAAGATAATCATTGACCTCGGCAGTAATCTTCCCGGCAACTCAAACAAAGAATTGACGCAAACTGACATTGACAGCATAACAGCTGGAGCAAATGCCATATTCTACACGCACTATCATGGCGATCATACAGGTTTGCACCACTTGGTGTCTCCCCAAATACCGCAGTATATTGGAGAAGGTGCCAAAGAGATAATGATATGTAAATATGAGACACTTGCAAAGCATGGAGGGTGCAAAGCCCAACTGGAGTCGGTTCGTGACATGAAAATATATCAGACAGCCCAAAGCGTTGCATACATCGGCTCGAGCAAGATAAAGGTGACGCCCTACTTTGTCAGCCATTCTGCTTTTGATGCCTATATGTTCAAAATCGAATGCGGCGGACTGAAAATTCTGCATACAGGAGATTTTCGAAAGCACGGATATCTCGGAAAAGGATTGTTTCCGACATTGGAAAAACTTGTAGGTCAAGTAGATATCTTGATTACAGAGGGAACCATGCTTGGACGGAGACAAAAGACAGTGGTCAAAGAAGGTGATATTCAGAAAAAGGTTGCCAATGCACTAAAAGACCACAAATACGTCTTTGCCCTTTGTTCTTCTACAGACCTCGACCGTCTTGCCACTTTCCACAAAGCAAGCAAGGAAACTGGAAGGACATTTGTCGTAGATGAGTACCAAAAACAAATACTCGATATATTCACGAAGTATGCAGGTTCGCATTCAAACTTATTCTTTTTTGATAAGGCTTTCAAGTTGATAAACTATAAAGCCGAAAAGGTCATTGGACATCTTAAAAGAACTGGTTTTCTTATGCCCATACGAAGTGGTCATGAAAATTTATTGCGTGCGATGCTGGAATGTTACAAGGATGAGGAGGCCTGGCTCATTTATTCTATGTGGAATGGATATGCCAAGAAAGGCAAAGAGTACACTAACGAAAATATACTTAACATCCGTGACCTCTTCGGTGACAGAATTTACGATGGTACTTACGACGGTTTTCACACAAGCGGACATGCTGATATTGAAACGCTTGAAGAAGTTTGTACACTTGTCAAACCGACAATAGGAGTAATTCCTATTCACAAGGAAGAGAATACCCAGTACAACATGGATAGGATTAAGAAGTACAAGATTTTTACGGCATCAGAAACCGTTTCTGATAAAGTTAGTATTACGATAGAATGACCATTCTCCACATTTCCGACACACACAACCATCACCGTCAGTTGCAGGACTTGCCTCCGGCTGACGTGGTAGTCCATTCCGGCGATTTTACGTTGGCTGGGACGGAGAACGAGGTAATGGACTTTATGGAATGGTTCTGTGATTTGCCTTATGCCCATAAAGTATTCATTGCCGGTAACCATGACGACTGCCTCTTTGGAGCTAACATCAATGGCTTGCCGGACAGCTGCCACTATCTCTATGGTAATGGCGTGACAATAGGGGGCATCCGTTTCTTTGGCATCCCGATGTTTATGGAAGACCACATCAATGGAAACTACACCAAGATGCTGGAAGGCATACCTCCCGACACGGGCGTGCTGATTACCCACCAACCGCCATACGGCATTATGGACAAAAGTGGTAAGTACCATTATGGCAGTAGAGCCCTGAGTGGAATAGTCAAACAATCCAAGCCCAAGGCGCATCTCTTCGGCCACATCCACGTAGCCAATGGATTGTATCAAAATGGCGGTGTAATATACTCAAATGCAGCGTTGTTGGATGAAGACTATGAGCTCTGCCATAGTCCGCATTTAATAGAGATTTGATTGCTGTTACAGATGACATTCATCTTTGTTTAATGGCGTTGGGTGATAGTAAGCTACTGGTGAGGCGTTTGGATGAGTATTCCATATATGATGCAAGCGGAAAAGGCAATGTTGGTAGGTTAGTGCGAGGCCCTTATCGCAGTGATTACGGCAAGTAGAAGCTGTTTGCGTCAACAATTGCGGCAAGGGTGATGGTAAACCTCGGGGTACTGTTCATAACCTGTTGGTAACTTTCGTGCGTATAGGTTGCGATTAGTGGATTTAGGGTGGCGCTGGATGCTAGGAATGTAGCTACTAATTTGATTTTAACACTGGTGTAATATGCTGATAGATAGAGCCGCCATTAAATTTTAGGTTTATTTAAGGGTTAAAAGATTGGCACAGTTTTGCCGGTTGAAAAAATAGTTGTACTTTTGCAGTCCGTTTCGAAGGGAGAGTATGCCCTTTAGATGACAGAAAAATATTAATAATTAGATACATAACTACAAAGTAACAAAATGCCAACAATTCAGCAATTAGTTCGCAAAGGACGTCAGCAGATGGAGCTTAAGTCCAAATCTCCCGCTCTCGACAGCTGCCCTCAGCGTCGCGGCGTCTGTACCCGTGTGTACACCACAACTCCCAAAAAGCCTAACTCGGCAATGCGTAAGGTTGCCCGTGTGCGTTTAACCAACGGTAAGGAGGTGAACGCCTATATCCCAGGAGAGGGCCATAACCTGCAGGAGCACTCGATTGTTATGATTCGTGGCGGTCGTGTGAAGGATCTTCCGGGCGTTCGTTATCACATCATTCGTGGTGCTTTGGATACTAGTGGTGTTGACGGTCGTCGCCAGCGTCGTTCGAAATACGGTGCCAAGCGTCCGAAACAGTCTGCAAAATAAGTAAGAATAAGATTTAAGGATTAGGAATCAGTCTTGGAGACGATTCATTAATGAAAAAGAAAAAATGAGAAAAGCTAAACCCAGAAAACGTATCATACTTCCGGATCCCAAATACAATGATGTCCTTGTCACCAAGTTTGTGAACAATTTGATGATGGGTGGAAAGAAGACCATAGCCTACAAGATTTTCTATGAGGCAATTGATGTGGTGACTGACCGTACCAAAGAAGACGGTTTTGAAGTTTGGAAGAAAGCTTTGGCAAACATTACCCCTAGTGTTGAGGTAAAGAGCCGCCGTATAGGTGGTGCCACTTTCCAAGTTCCTACCGAGATCCGGCCTGAGCGCAAACAATCGATCGGCATGAAGAACCTTATAGCCTTCAGCCGCAAGCGCAATGAGAAAACCATGGCTCTGAAGTTGGCTGCCGAGATTCAGGCTGCATACAAGGAAGAGGGTGCTGCCTTCAAGCGCAAGGAGGATATCCACCGTATGGCTGAGGCAAATAAGGCATTCTCTCACTTCCGCTTCTAATACCGTGTGTAGCATAACATTTGAAACGGCCTTAAATTGCAAAGATAACCACAAGAACTACTATAGCATTACATGTCAGATTTAAAGTATACAAGGAACATCGGTATCATGGCTCATATTGACGCCGGGAAGACGACGACTACTGAGCGAATCCTCTTCTATACAGGAAAGAACTACAAACTGGGAGAGACGCATGAGGGTTCAGCAACCATGGACTGGATGGTACAGGAGCAGGAGAGGGGTATCACCATCACTTCTGCTGCAACAACTGTCTTTTGGAACTGGCATAATAACCGCTATAAGTACAATATCATTGACACTCCGGGCCATGTTGACTTTACCGTGGAGGTAGAGCGTTCATTGCGGGTGCTAGACGGTGCCATTGCTATATTCTGTGCTGTAGGTGGTGTAGAACCTCAGTCGGAAACTGTATGGCGTCAGGCCGACAAATACGGTGTGCCTCGAATTGCGTTTATCAACAAGATGGACCGGGCGGGTGCAGATTTCTTTGGAGTAGTTAACCAGATTAAGGAACGTTTGGGAGCCAACCCTATTCCGATAGAAATTCCTATAGGACAGGAGAGTTTGTTCAATGGTGTGGTGAATCTGATTGAAAACAAGGCCTTGGTATGGGACGAGAGTTCGAACGGGCAGAAGTTTGAAGAGATTCCCATGCCTGAAGACTTGAAGGAGGTTGTCGCTGAGTATCGGCAGAAACTCGTTGAAGGTGTGGCAGAGGAGAACGAAGAGCTGATGATGAAGTTCTTCGACGACCCCAACAGCATCACTGCTGACGAGATTGTTGCTGAGATACGTAAGGCTACCCTTTCGCGTAAGATTGTCCCTGTGATGTGTGGCTCTGCTTTCAAGAACAAAGGAGTTCAGACCCTTTTGGATGCAGTAGCTGCGTTCTTACCCAGTCCTTTGGATATTAAGGAAGTGGATGGAATCAATCCCAAAACCGAGGTCGCAGAAAGCCGACCGATTGACGTGAAAGCTCCATTCAGTGCCTTGGCATTCAAGATTGCTACTGACCCCTATGTGGGTCGTCTATGTTTCTTCCGCGTGTACAGTGGCTCGTTGGAGTCGGGTTCGTATGTCTACAATGCAAACACTGGTAAGAAAGAGCGCATAGCTCGCATCATGCAGATGCACTCAAACAAGCAGAACCCGTTGGATCGTATAGAGGCGGGCGATATTGGTGCTGCTGTGGGCTTCAAGGATATCAAAACAGGGCACACGCTATGCGATGAAAAGCATCCCATTGTATTGGAATCGATGAAGTTCCCCGAGCCTGTTATCAGCATTGCCATTGAGCCTATGACCATGGGCGATATGGACAAGATGACCAATGCGTTGCTCAAACTTGCCGAAGAAGACCCTACTTTCCGAGTCAAAACTGATGAGGTATCAGGTCAGACCATTATTAGTGGAATGGGTGAGTTGCATTTGGACATCATTATGGACCGTATGCGTCGCGAGTTTGGCGTGGAGGTGAACAAGGGCCGTCCGCAAGTGGCGTATAAAGAGGCCATCACTGCTACTGTACAGCATCACGAGATTTACAAGAAACAGACTGGAGGTAAAGGTAAGTTTGCCGATGTGCTGTTTGAGATTGGACCAGCAGATGAGGGCGTACAGGGGCTGCAGTTTGTGAATGATGTAAAAGGTGGCAACATACCGAAAGAGTATATCCCAGCCATAGAGAAAGGATTCAAAGAGGCTATGCAAAATGGTGTGTTGGCTGGTTATCCGTTGGATAGCATGAAGGTAACTATAATTGATGGCTCTGCGCATCCCGTAGACAGCGATCAGTTGTCCTTCGAAGTATGTGCCAAGATTGGTTTCAAGAATGCGTGCCGAAAGGCTGCGCCTGTACTTTTAGAGCCCATCATGAAATTGGAGGTAGTAACTCCAGATGCTTATGTGGGTGATGTTACAGGCGACTTGAACCGACGTCGCGGCATGTTGGAGAGTATCGATGCCAAGGTAGGCGCTCAGGCTATCCATGCTAAAGTGCCGTTGGAGAAGATGTTTGGTTATGTAACCGCATTGCGTACCATCACCTCGGGTCGTGCTACTAGCAGTATGGAGTTTTCGCACTATCAAGAAGTGGCTCCAAATCTACAGGAGGAGATATTAAAGAACAAGAATAATTATTAATAAAAATACAATAACCGTGAGTCAAAGAATTAGAATCAAACTGAAGTCTTACGACCACAATCTCGTCGACAAATCTGCCGAGAGAATTGTAAAGACCGTCAAGATGACCGGAGCAGTCGTGAATGGTCCCATTCCTCTGCCGACCAACAAAAAGATTTTCACTGTCAACCGCTCCACCTTTGTGAACAAGAAGAGCCGTGAGCAGTTCGAGTTGAGTAGCTACAAGCGCTTGATGGACATCGAAATCAATGATCGTGCAAAGACCATCGATGCCTTGATGAAGCTAGAGCTTCCCAGTGGTGTTGAGGTTGAAATCAAGGTGTGACAATAGAAAACTGTCAGCCAATGTGAGTACCCTACCATACCTTAAATGGATGCGGAGGTGAAAATAAGCTGAATACTAGCAAACAAAAAATAAATCCCTAAAAGAAATGTCAGGATTATTAGGAAAAAAAATTGGAATGACCAGTCTTTTTGATGCCGACGGAAAGCAGATTCCGTGCACTGTTATCGAAGCTGGTCCTTGTGTTGTGACACAAGTAAAGACCATTGAGAAGGATGGTTACTCTGCAATCCAGTTGGCTTTTGGTGAGCAGAAGGAAAGCCGCACTAGCAAGGCTATGCGTGGGCATTTTGCCAAGGCCAATACAACCCCAAAACGTTATGTTGCTGAATTTAGTCGTTTTGAAGAGGGTTTCAAGAAAAAGCATGGAGAGGTTTTGACAGTGGATGTTTTCCAGGAAGGCGAGTTCGTTGATGCTGTTGGAACATCTAAAGGTCATGGTTTCCAAGGTGTTGTCACTCGTCACGGTTTCGGCGGTGTCGGTGATCTGACTCACGGTCAGCACGACCGTTTACGTGCTCCCGGTTCGGTAGGTGCAAGTTCCTATCCCTCGCGCGTTTTTAAGGGTATGCGCATGGCCGGACAGACTGGCAATCATCGTGTGAAGGTTCAGAACCTTCAAGTTGTCAAGATTATCCCTGAAAAAAATTTGATTATTGTTAAAGGTTCTGTACCGGGACCCAAAGGTTCAATTTTAAAACTTGAGAGATGGAGTTAAAGATCTATAATGTCAACGGAAGCGAAACCGGTAGAACCATCAATTTGAACGATTCTATCTTCGCTATCGAGCCCAATGAGCATGCTATCTACTTGGATTGTAAACAATATCTGGCAGATAACCGTCAGGGCACAGCAAAAGCTAAGGAGCGCAGTGAGAATGCTCACAGCACCCGCAAATTGAAACGCCAGAAAGGCACAGGTGGTGCGCGTTCGGGCGATTTGAAAAGTCCTGTATTCGTTGGAGGTGGCACCATTTTTGGACCCAAACCCCGTGATTATCGCTTTAAACTGAATGTTAAGGTGAAGCGTTTGGCTCGTCGTTCTGCCCTTAGTGCAAAAGTTGCCGAGAACAGCTTGACGGTGGTTGAGAATTTCAGTCTCGATGCCCCTAAGACTAAGGAAATGGTTAAGATTCTCAACAACCTGAAGGTGGCTGATAAAAAGTCGCTCATAGTTATTGAGAACCAAAATAATTTCGTATCTTTGTCTGCTCGGAACATTCAGGGTGTGAAAGTAGTAAATGTGTCAAAATTAAATACTTATGACATTATGAACTGCAAAAACATCATCCTAAGTGAGGGGTCGATTGACGAAATCAACCGCGTTTTGGCAACTAAATAATGAAGGTAGTAAAATAGTTTAAGAAAGTTTAACATGAATATCATAGTAAAACCTCTGATTAGCGAGAAGATGACCAGAATCACTGAGGCAGCTGCCGCGCCGAAGCTCAACCGCATTCAGCGCGACAAGAACAAGCCTGAGTCCAAGGTTCTGAATCGTTACGGTTTCATTGTTGACAAGCGCGCGAACAAGATTGAGATAAAGAAGGCAATTGAGACTTTCTACAATGTAAAAGTCTTGGATGTGAATACGATGAACTATAGCGGTAAAGTCAAAGCCCGTTACACGAAGGCTGGGTATTTGGTGGGCCGCAACAATGCCTTTAAGAAGGCCATCGTTACTGTAGCGGAGGGCGATACCATCGACTTCTACGCAAGTTTATAATGGATGGCACGATGCTGAAGGCATGAGGTGAGAGCCCCATGCCTTTGGTGCGTAGAGAAAGAAACAATAAATAATAACAGTATAGTCAAGTCCACTGATAAGAGACTAAAAAGAAAACAAGAAAATGGCTTTAAAAAGAATTAAACCGACAACCCCTGGCCAGCGTCGCAAGATTGTTGTCACTAACGATGATATCACGACTAGTAAGCCGGAAAAGAGTTTGGTATGTGGCTACGGCAAGAGCGGTGGTCGTAACAACCAAGGTAAGATGACCATGCGTTACTTGGGTGGTGGTCACAAACAGTTGTATCGCTTCGTTGATTTCAAGAGAGATAAGGACGGTGTACCTGCAGTGGTGAAGACCATAGAGTACGACCCCAATCGTACGTCTCGCATCGCCTTGGTGTGCTATAAGGACGGGGAGAAGCGTTATATTCTCTGCCCTCAGGGTTTGAAAGTTGGGCAGACCATCGTCTCTGGTAAAGGTGTTGCGCCGGAAGTCGGAAATACGCTTACCCTTGCCGAGATTCCTTTCGGCACGTTGATTCACAACATCGAGTTACGTCCTGGTCAAGGTGCCAAGATGGTGCGTAGCGCTGGCGCCTATGCGCAGTTGATGTCTCGTGACGACAAATATGCAATTATTAAGATGCCTAGTGGTGAGATGCGTATGGTCCTTCAAGCATGTCGTGCTACCGTAGGTATCGTTTCCAATGCTGAGCACAACCTCGAAGTTGGAGGCAAGGCTGGTCGTAGCCGTTGGTTGGGCCGTCGTCCTCGCAACCGTGGCGTTGTTATGAACCCTGTTGATCACCCGATGGGTGGTGGTGAAGGCCGTCAGACCGGCGGACATCCCCGTAGCCGTAAGGGCATTCCAGCCAAGGGTTACAAGACTCGCGCTCCCAAGAAGCAGTCTAGCAAGTACATTGTAGAAAGAAGAAAGAAGTAATTCATCTTAAAAGAAAGAGAAAATGAGTCGTTCATTAAAGAAAGGTCCGTATATCTTCCACAAACTTGAGAAGAGAGTTATCGAGGCTCAGCAGAACAACAAGAAGGTTACCATCAAGACTTGGAGTCGTGCTTCCATGATTAGTCCTGACTTTGTGGGTCAGACCATCGCGGTTCACAATGGCAACAAGTTCATCCCGGTGTATGTGACCGAGAATATGGTAGGTCATAAGTTAGGAGAGTTTGCTCCCACCCGTATTTTCCGCGGTCACGCAGGATCGAAAGATAAAGCAAAGAAATAAAAGTTAAAGTCCATAAATCGCAAATAATAAGAAATGGGACAGAGAAAAAGAATAAGTGCAGAAGCACAGAAAGAAGCAAGAAAGACCCTCTACGTGGCTAAGTTGATGAATAATCCAACTTCGCCTCGTAAGACTCGTCTCGTTGCCGACATGGTTCGCGGCGTTGACGTTGATAAAGCTCTGGGTATCCTGAAATATTGCCCTAGAGAGTCCGCTCCTAAGATGTACAAACTCATTCTTAGTGCTGTTGCCAATTGGCAGGCCAAGAATGAAGGTGCCCGATTGGAGGATAGCCAGTTGTATGTGAAGCAGATAATGGTAGATGAAGGCCGTACAATGAAGCGTATGCGCACTGCACCTCAGGGTCGTGGTTATAGAATCCGCAAGCGTAGTAACCACATTACCGTTATCTTGGGTAGCCGTGTTGAAGAAGCACCCAAAAGTGAGTCTAAAGTTGAAGAAACTAAATAGTTAATCAAATAAGAAGAAAGAAACAATGGGACAAAAAACTAACCCAATTGGAAATCGTTTAGGCATTATCCGCGGATGGGATTCTAACTGGTATGGTGGTCGCAGATTCGAGCAGAAACTCGTCGAAGACGACAAGATTCGTAAGTACCTCAATGTCCGCTTGGCTAAGGCTAGTATCTCGAAGATTTATATTGAGAGGACTCTTAAGCTTCTCACTGTCACTATCAACACCGCTCGTCCGGGTTTGATTATCGGTAAGGCTGGTTCTGAGGTTGACAAGTTGAAGGAGGAATTGAAAAAACTTACTGGCAAGGACGTTCAAATTAACATTTCTGAGGTGAAGCGCCCCGAGTTGGATGCTGTTTTGGTCGCCCAGAATATTGCCAAACAGATTGAGGGTCGTGTGCAATATCGCCGTGCCATCAAGAATGCTATTGTGAGTACGATGCGTTCAGGTGCTGAGGGTATCAAAGTTTCCATCAGTGGTCGTATTGGTGGTGCAGAAATTGCCCGTAGTGAGCACTATAAAGAGGGTCGCACACCTTTGCACACTTTGCGCGCGGATATTGACTACGCGAATGCTGAGGCTCATACTACTTATGGTCGTATAGGTGTAAAGGTCTATATCTGCCGTGGTACTATCTACGGCAAACGTGAGTTGGTTGCCTCCACCGTTGGCGGTCAGAAGAGTGATCATCGTCCTGCAATGGGTGGTGGAGAACGTCGTGGTGGCAATGGTGGCCGTCGCCGTTCCAACAATAGAAATAACAACAGTAAGTAAATAAAGGTTATAGGTTATAGGTTAAGGTTAAAGAATTACGCAACCTCAGACATTAACCGTTAAACAAGAAGTAAAATGTTACAACCTAAGAAAACAAGATATAGAAAGCAGCAAAAGGGTAAAATTAAAGGCAATGCTTTCCGTGGTCACGAGTTGGCTTTCGGTACCTTTGGTATCAAGTCCCTGGAAACCTGTTTTATTACAGGTCGTCAAATAGAGGCTGCACGTCAAGCTGTAACGCGTCACATGAAACGTGAAGGTCAGATTTGGATTCGGATTTTCCCGGATAAGCCCATTACAAAGAAGCCCAATGAGGTTCGTATGGGTAAAGGTAAGGGTGCTCCCGAATACTTTGTAGCTCGTGTCATGCCAGGTACCATCCTGTTCGAATGCGAAGGTGTTCCTATGGATGTGGCAAAAGAGGCTCTCCGTTTGGCAGCTCAAAAGCTCCCTATCTCGACCAAGTTTGTTGTTAAAAGAGATTATATCGAAGAATAAAGGAAGGTACAGTCATGAAGAACAAATTAAATGTAAAAGAGCTTTCGACTGCTGAGATAAAGGAAAAATTGGATGTTGAGCGAAACACATACCAGAGGATGCTTATGACCCATGCTGTTTCCCCGCTCGAGAACCCCAATACCATTAAAGAAAGTAGAAAAAATATCGCCCGTTTTCTCACCGAACTTCGTAGTCGTGAGATTGCCGAGCAGAAGCAGAACTAAAATAGATATGGAAAGAAATTTAAGAAAAGAAAGAGTCGGTGTTGTGGTGAGCAACAAGATGGACAAGTCAATTGTCATTATGGTCGAGCGCAAGGTCAAGCACCCCCTGTATGGCAAGTTCGTGAAGAAGTCCAGCAAGTTTATGGCTCATGATGAGAAGAATGAGGCCAACATTGGCGACACTGTGCGCATTATGGAGACCCGTCCTTTGAGTAAGAACAAATGTTGGCGTCTCGTGGAAATCGTCGAGAGAGCTAAGTAATTTAGACACAACCACCAAGACAAAAAGATCAAAAAGAAATGATACAACAAGAAACTAAAATGACCGTTGCCGACAACAGTGGCGCCAAGAGCGCACTGTGTATTCGCGTTCTCGGCGGTACCAAGAAGCGTTATGCCAGTGTTGGCGACACTATCGTGGTAGCAGTGAAAGACGCTATTCCTTCGGGCAACATTAAAAAGGGAGCTGTTTCTAAAGCAGTTGTGGTCCGTACCAAAAAAGAAATTCGTCGCAATGATGGTAGTTACATCCGCTTCGACGACAATGCTTGTGTCTTGCTCACTCCCACTGATGAGATGCGTGGCACTCGTATTTTTGGACCTGTCGCACGCGAGCTTCGTGACAAACAATTCATGAAGATCGTTTCGTTGGCTCCTGAAGTATTGTAAAAACACAAAAAGAAGAAAAAGAAATGAAATTGCACGTTAAGAAAGGGGATACCGTCATGGTGATTGCTGGTGAAGACAAGGGCAAGACTGGCAAAGTTTTGGCTGTTTATCCCGAGAAGAATCGCGCCATTGTGGAGGGCCGCAATCTGGTTAAGAAGCATACCAAACCCAATGCAAAGAATACTCAGGGCGGTATCGTTGAGCAGGAAGCTCCTATCCATCTGTCAAACCTCATGGTCATGGATGGTAAGACTCCAACTAGAATCGGTCGTAGAGTGAGTGAGAAGACTGGTAAACTCGTACGTTATTCTAAAAAATCAGGGGAGGAGATTAAATAATGGCATATATTCCTACATTAAAGACCAAATATAACGAGGAAATTCTGCCCGCTCTGATGAAGGAGTATGGCTATAAAACTGTTATGCAAGCTCCTCGTCTAAAGAAAATTACCTTAAATCAAGGTCTTGGTAAAGCTGCTATTGCTGACAAGAAAGCCATTGATAAAGGTATTGATGAAATGACAATTATTGCCGGTCAGAAGGCCGTTGCCACCAAGTCGCGCAAAGATATTTCCAATTTCAAGCTACGTCGTGGTATGCCCATAGGTGTCCGAGTGACCCTCCGTGGTGAGCGCATGTACGAATTTTTGGAGCGTCTTATCACCGCTTCTATTCCCCGTATTCGCGACTTCCGTGGTATTAATGACAAGGGTTTTGATGGTAAGGGTAACTATACCTTCGGTATTTCCGAGCAGATTATCTTTCCCGAAATCGATATTGATAAGATTGATCGAATTCAAGGCATGGATATAACCTTTGTAACTTCGGCCAATACAGACAAAGAGGCGATGTCATTGCTGAAACAGTTTGGCATTCCTTTTAAGAATCAACAAAAATAAGAGATAATGGCAAAAGAATCAATCAAGGCAAGAGAGCGCAAGAGAGCAAAGATGGTTGCTCGTTATGCTGCCAAACGCGCCGCTTTAAAGGAAATTGTACGCACGGGTGAACCCGAGGATGTGGAGAAGGCCGTCATCGCTCTTCAGAAACTTCCGAAGAACTCCAATCCCATCCGTATGCATAACCGTTGCCAACTCACCGGCCGCCCCAAGGGCTATATGCGCCAGTTTGGCATTTCCCGTATCAACTTCCGCGAGATGGCCGTCAGCGGTCTCATTCCCGGTGTTAAGAAGGCTAGTTGGTAATTAACAGATAATACGTTGGTAGCTTTGCAAGTTGGCAAGCCCAATACTACAAAACTTAAAATCAAGAACAAAATACAATGGTAACAGATCCTATTGCAGATTATTTGACCCGCATGCGCAATGCAATTTCTGCAAAGCACAGAGTTGTGGAGATCCCTGCATCCAACATGAAGAAGGAAATCACAAAGATTCTCTTCGAGAAAGGTTATATCCTTAATTACAAATTTGAGAACGAAGGTGCTCATAACCAAAGCATCAAGATTGCGCTGAAATATCATCCTGTGACGAAAATTTCCGCTATCTCTGAGTTGAAGCGCGTTAGTACTCCCGGTTTGCGTCGCTATGTAAGTGTTGACCAAATGCCTCGTGTGCTGAATGGTCTTGGCATCGCCATCATTTCAACTTCCAAAGGTTTGATGACTGATAAGGAAGCTCGCACTTTGAATGTGGGTGGTGAAGTTATTTGTTACATCAGTTAAAAGAGAGGAGATTATTAGAAATGTCAAGAATTGGTAAAATGCCCATCCACCTTCCCCAAGGTGTTGAAGTGAAGGTATCTCCTGAAAATGTTATTACCGTAAAAGGTCCCAAGGGTGAATTGAGCCAGCAGATAAACCCCGTTATTACTGTGAAAGTTGAAGATGGACAGCTACATTTTGAGCGTCCTTCCGACAGCAGAGAACACAAAGCCATGCATGGCTTGTACCGCGCCTTGGTCGCTAACATGGTGAAAGGTGTAACTGAGCAGTTTAAGTCGGTTCAGGAAGTTATAGGTGTTGGTTACAAAGTTCAGGCCAACGGTAACGTGATGGAGATGGACCTCGGCTATAGCCACAAGATTTTCTTTGAACTTGCTCCCGAGATTCATGTGGAGACTGTGACAGAGAAAGGTAAAAATCCCATCATTACTATGACTTGCTGTGACAAGCAGATTTTGGGTCAAGCTGCAGCAAAGATTCGGTCCTTGCGCAAACCTGAGCCATACAAAGGTAAAGGTATTCGTTTCCAAGGTGAAGAAGTGCGTAAGAAGGCTGGCAAGGCTGCTGCTAAATAACAAAAATTAGAACGCCAAAGAATAAGCAATTATGGCTACAAAGAAAGATATAAGAAGAACTAAGATTAAATTTCGCATCCGTCATAAGATTAGCGGTACTGCAGAAATGCCGCGTCTTTCTGTGTTCAGAAGCAATAAGGAAATTTATGCACAGGTGATTGACGATGTAAAAGGTGTGACACTGACCGCAGCTTCCTCCTTGGAGAGAGGTGTTGAAAAGAGTGGCACGAAAAGCGAAGTGGCTGCTAAGGTTGGTAAAATGCTGGCTGAGCGTGCTATTGCTGCTGGTATCAATTCCGTGGTGTTTGACCGTAATGGTTATTTATATCACGGTCGTGTTAAATCGTTGGCCGATGGCGCCAGAGAAGGTGGTTTAAAATTCTAATAAGTCATGGCAGAAGTAAACGTTAAAAGAGTAAAATCTAGCGAAATCGAATTCAAAGATCGTCTCGTTGCGATCAATCGCGTAACCAAGGTTACCAAGGGTGGTAGAACTTTCACCTTTGCTGCCATTGTAGTTATTGGGAATGAAAATGGTGTTGTAGGGTATGGTCTTGGCAAGGCCAAGGAAGTACAGGCCGCCATTCAAAAGGGAGTTGATGATGCTAAGAAAAATCTTATCAAGGTTCCCGTTCTGAAAGGTACCATTCCTCATGAACAGAGTGGTAAATATAGTGGCGCTAAAGTATTCTTAAAGCCGGCAGCACCAGGTACAGGTGTTATCGCTGGCGGTGCTATGCGTGCTGTTTTGGAGAGTGTGGGGGTGAAGGATGTACTTGCAAAGAGCAAGGGCTCTTCTAATCCTCACAGTGTGGTCAAGGCTACCATTAACGCTCTTTTGCAGATGAAGGATCCTTGTATGGTGGCTGAGCTTCGTGGTATCACCCTTGATAAAGTGTTTAACGGTTAATTGTAGGAGACAAGAATTATGGCAGAAAAGACTTTAAAGATTAAGCAAGTTAGAAGCATTATTGGTCGTCCTGCACGTCAGAAGAAGACGATGGCCGCCCTTGGGCTGAGAAAGATTAATCACGAACGCACTGTGGTGGCTACGCCCCAAGTTCTCGGTATGATTGAAAAGGTGAAACATTTAATCACTGTAGAGGAAAACTAATTGTTAGACACACCTTGGAGTATTCTTCAAGGATTTAAAAGAGAAGAAACTATGAATTTGAATAATCTCAAACCTGCAGAAGGTTCCATCAAGCATTCAAAGCGCATCGGCCGTGGTGCCGGTTCTGGCAAGGGTGGTACTTCTACCCGTGGTAACAAGGGTGCAAAAGCTCGTTCTGGCTATCACCAGAAGGTTGGTTTCGAAGGTGGTCAAATGCCCATCTACCGTCGATTGCCCAAGTTTGGTTTCAAAAACATCAACCGTGTTGAGTATGTCGGCATTAACATTGACACCCTCAATACTCTTGCAGAAGCCAAGAACATTACTAATTTCGATGTTGAGGTTTTTAAGCAAAACGGTTTGATTTCTGGCAAGGACCGCATCAAGATTCTGGGTCGTGGCGAGTTGAACAAGACGATCAGTGTTGTTGCTCACGCTTTTAGTGCTACTGCAAAGCAAGCTATTGAAGCCAAAGGTGGTGTAGCTATAGTAATTGAATAAAGTTAATGAAGTTGATGAAGCTGATGAAGATTGGGCTCTTCATGGCTTCATAAACTTCATTTGCTCCATCAACTATTAAACTAAACAATAATGAAGAGATTAATACAGACACTCAAAAACATCTGGTCTATTGAAGACCTGCGCAAGCGAATCCTCTATACCTTAGGCTTGGTCCTCGTATATCGTATTGGTTGTTACGTGGTTCTTCCTGGTGTTGATCCCTCGCAGTTGCAGAATCTTCAGGCTCAGGGTTCAGAAGGTCTGATGGGTCTGTTGAACATGTTCTCTGGTGGTGCGTTTTCCAATGCATCCATCTTCGCTTTAGGTATTATGCCATACATCACTGCATCTATTGTGATTCAGTTGTTTGTTATGGTGGTTCCTTATTTTCAGAAGATGCAGCGCGATGGTGAGAATGGACGGAGAAAGATGAACCAAATTACCCGCCTCCTTACTGTACTCATTACTGGTTTCCAAGCCCCCGCATATATCACCAATATGCAGTATCAATTAGGCGCTACCTCTACTGCTTTCTATCCCTTCGATGGCACGACTCCTCCTTGGACTTTTTGGGCTTCGAGCATTATTATTTTAATTGCTGGCACTTTGTTTGTGATGTGGTTGGGTGAGCGTATTACTGAAAAGGGAGTTGGCAATGGAATATCGTTGTTGATCATGATTGGCATTATTGCCCGTTTACCTTTTGCGCTGTTCGGAGAATTCATTTCCCGTTTGGCTGATGCTGGTGGCGGGTTGGTGATGTTCCTTGTTGAGGTCATTGTCTTGTTGGTCGTAATATTGTTGGTTATTCTATTGGTTCAGGGTACTCGGCGCATTCCCGTACAATATGCCAAGCGCATCGTTGGAAACAAGCAGTATGGTGGTGTTCGTCAGTACATTCCCATCAAAGTGAATGCGGCTGGTGTAATGCCTATTATTTTCGCTCAGGCCATTATGTTTATCCCTATCACCTTTATGGGTTTTAGAGGTGATTCTGACTCAAAGTTTTGGGTGGCTTTTGCTGACTATAACGGGTTTTGGTATAACTTCATTTTCTTTATTCTTGTGGTGTTGTTTACCTACTTTTATACCGCTATTGCAATCAATCCTAATCAAATGGCTGAGGATATGAAGAAGAATGGAGGATTTATTCCTGGAGTAAAGCCTGGCAAGAAAACTGCCGAATATCTTGAGAACATTCTTTCTAAGGTAACTCTCCCTGGATCTATCTTCTTGGCTATTGTAGCAATTCTTCCTGCAATTATCCGTCTGTTTGGGGTGAAAACTCAGTTCGCACAGTTCTATGGTGGTACCTCTCTTCTGATTTTGGTAGGTGTTATCCTTGACACCCTTCAACAGATTGAGAGTCACTTGTTGATGCGCCATTACGATGGCTTGACGAAGACTGGTCGTATTAAGGGCCGCACTTCTATGTCTGTGCAGGCGTAACACTAAAAGATTATGATTCTCCTCAAAACTAAAGAAGAAATAGAGTTGATACGTGACGCAGCCCGCCTCCTAGGGAGATCTCTTGCTGAGGTGGGTCGTCATATCCGTCCGGGTGTTACAACTGCTTTCTTGGACAAGATTGGGGAACAGTTTATCCGCGATAACGGAGGTGTTCCGTTGTGTAAGGGATATGAGGGCTTTCCTGCTTCTTTTTGCATTTCGATTAATGATGTTGTAGTACATGGCATCCCGAGCAACGAGGTATTCGTCAAGGAGGGAGACAATGTTACGCTAGATTTAGTGGTTGAACTTAACGGAATGTGTGCGGATTCTGCATATACGTTTACTTGCGGGGAAATTTCTCCAGAGATGCAGCGTCTACTAAAGACAACAAAAGAGGCCCTTTATATAGGACTAGACAAATGTAAAGAAGGCAATCGGGTGGGCGACATCGGTCATGCTGTGCAAATGCATTGTGAAAAAAATGGTTATTCTGTCGTTCGTGAGTTGTGCGGTCATGGGGTCGGTTTTAAGATGCATGAGAGTCCGAATGTTCCTAATTATGGGGTGCCGGGTACTGGTCCTTTACTCAAAGAGGGAATGGTTATTGCAGTGGAACCAATGGTTTGTATGGGCTCTAAGAATGTAAAGTTTTCCCAAAAAGATGGATGGACTTGCCGTACCAAGGACGGAAAACCTGCCGCGCATTTTGAGCATACTGTTGCTATCGGCAAAGATGGTCCGGATATTCTCACGACATACGATTATATAGAAAACAACAATAATTAAAGAACGATAAGTACATGGCAAAACAATCATCCATTCAATTGGACGGGACAGTAATTGAATCCTTGGGCAACGCAATGTTTCGTGTTGAGTTGGAAAATGGGCATCAAATAATTGCTCATATTTCTGGCAAGATGCGCATGCATTACATCAAAATTCTTCCTGGTGACAGGGTTTCTATTGAAATGTCGCCGTATGATTTGACAAAAGGACGCATAACTTATCGTCACAAATAGTTCGTGCTCTATTGAAAGAATGTTGACAAAGAAATAACAGGTAAATAAAATAAAAAATGAAAGTAAGAGTTTCTGTAAAGAAAAGATCCCCCGAGTGCAAGGTTGTTCGTCGTCACGGGGTGGTCTATGTAATTAACAAGAAGAATCCGAAGTTCAAACAAAGACAAGGATGATTAACTAACAAAAAGAATAAAAGGAATTTATGGCAAGAATTGCAGGTATTGACTTACCCAAAAACAAAAGAGGCGTTATAGGGTTGACCTATATCTACGGCATTGGAAGAAGTCTTGCTTCTGAAATCCTGGCTAAGGCAGGTATTGACGAAAACAAGAAGGTTCAGGATTGGACTGACGATGAGCAGAACACCCTTCGTACTATCATCAACGATGAGTATAAGGTTGAGGGCGCTCTTCGGTCCGAAGTCCAGATGAACATTAAGCGGCTGATGGATATCGGTTGCTATCGGGGCATTCGTCACCGTTTGGGCCTTCCCCTCCGCGGTCAGAGCACCAAAAACAATGCACGTACTCGAAAGGGTAAGAAGAAAACTATCGCTAACAAGAAGAAAGCTACTAAGTAAATAGTATAAGTTAGCGGCCAATTGCGGAATATATAAGACTGTTGGAGCAGTTGGTGAACAAAAAAGTAAAATCAAGCACAAGTAAAAATTTATGGCAAAAACTTCTAAACCGACTAAAAAAAGAGTCGTAAAAGTTGAACCTCTTGGAAGAGCATGTATATTTGCTTCTTTCAACAACGTTATTATTTCGTTGACTAACAATGCCGGTCAAGTGATTTCTTGGTCGTCTGCAGGAAAGATGGGCTTCCGCGGATCGAAGAAAAACACTCCGTATGCTGCTCAGATGGCTGCGGAAGATTGCGGTAAAGTTGCTTATGATTTGGGCCTAAGGAAAGTAAAGGTCTTTGTCAAAGGGCCTGGTCAAGGACGTGAATCTGCAATCCGTGCAATCAATGGTTGTGGCATTGAGGTAACCGAGATAGTCGACATTACCCCACTTCCTCACAATGGTTGCCGTCCTCCAAAACGTCGCCGTGTGTAATTATTAACGTTATCAAGAACTAGAAAAATGGCAAGATATACAGGTCCAAAAACCAAAATCGCAAGAAAGTTCCACGAACCCATCTACGGTCCCGACAAGAACTACGAAAAGAAACCTTATGCTCCGGGTATGCACGGGCAGAGTCGTCGCCGTGGCAAAACTTCGGAATACGGTACTCAGCTTCGAGAGAAGCAGAAAGCCAAATACACTTACGGTATCCTCGAGCGTCAATTCAGAAAGCTCTATGCTGAAGCCTCCCGTCGTGGCGGCATCACTGGCGAAGAGTTGATGAAACTCATTGAGGCCCGTCTTGACAATGTTGTTTATCGCCTTGGCATTGCGCGCAGTCGTGCTCAAGCCCGCCAATTGGTGTCTCATTGCCACATCGCTGTCAACGGCAACGTCGTAAATATTCCTTCTTATGAACTGAAAATTGGTGATGTCGTTTCTGTACGAGAGCGCTCAAAATCTTTGGAAATTATTTCCGATAATCTTGCTTCCCGCGCTAGCAACTATGCTTGGCTTGAGTGGGATATGAATACCTTCTCTGGCAAGTTCGTCAGCTATCCAGAGCGTGCCGATATTCCTGAGACCATCAACGAACAGCTCATTGTTGATCTCTATTCTAAATAATAGGGATCCACTATAGGTTTCCGGCAAGGTATGCAATCGAGAAACTGGAATCCAGAAACCACAATAACAACAAGACAAGAAAGGAATTAAAATGGCAATTTTATCTTTCCAGAAACCCGATGAGGTGGTCATGCTTGAGGCTGATGACTTCTGTGGTACATTTGAGTTTCGTCCACTGGAGCCTGGTTATGGTATCACCATTGGCAATGCATTACGTCGCGTTCTTCTCTCTTCTCTGGAAGGCTTCGCAATCACTTCGGTGCATATTGACGGTGTTGACCATGAGTTCTCTTCCCTCCCTGGAGTAGTTGAGGATATGACCGACATTATTCTCAAACTCAAACAAATCCGTCTGCGTCGCCAAATTGAGAGTTATGAATCCGAGAAGGTCGCTTTTACAATTGTTGGCCAAACTGAATTTAAGGCTGGCGATTTGAACAATTTTCTCAATGGTTTTCAAGTTCTTAATCCTGAGCTTGAGATTTGTCATATGGAGACTACCACTGAACTCAAAATTGAGCTCACAATTGAGAAGGGCCGTGGTTATGTACCTGCCGATGATAATAAGAAACCGGGTGACACCATCGGGGTTATCGCCATCGACTCTATCCATACTCCTATCAAAAACGTCAAATACGAGGTTAGTGACTATCGTGTGGAACAACGTACCGACTACGAGAAACTGACGTTTGATATTCAGACCGATGGCTCCATTCACCCGAAAGAGGCATTGAAAGAGGCTGCCACCATCCTCATCCAGCATTTCATGCTTTTCAGTGATGAACGCATCACCCTCGAAGCCGAGTCTAAGCCTGTGCAGGAAGAGTTCGATGAGAGCACCGTACATCTTCGTCAGTTGCTTAAGACAAAATTGGTGGATATGGACCTCTCTGTCCGTGCTCTCAATTGTCTCAAGGCTGCGGAGGTTGAAACTCTTGGTGACTTGGTTTCTTTCAACAAAGCCGATTTGTTGAAGTTCCGTAACTTTGGCAAGAAATCGTTAACCGAACTCGAAAATTTGGTTGCTTCGAAGAACCTTGAGTTCGGCATGAACATAAGTAAGTATAAATTAGATAAAGAATAATAAGAAATGAGACACGGTTGTAAAGTAAATCATTTGTCAAGAACCCACGCACATCGCGTCGCAATGCTCTCCAATATGGCCACTTCTCTTATCATGGAGAAGAGAATTGTAACCACGTTGGCAAAGGCTAAAGCGCTCCGAGTATATGTCGAGCCTATTATCAGTCGCTCGAAAGAGGACTCCACTAACAATCGTCGTGTTGTCTTCAGTTATCTCCACAGTAAGGAGGCAGTGAACGAGCTTTTCCGCGAAGTTTCCCAAAAAGTTGCTAATCGTCCTGGTGGTTATACACGTATTCTGAAGACGGGAATTCGCCGTGGCGACAACTCTGAAATGGCCCTCATAGAGCTTGTTGACTATAACGAAAACATGCTGAAGGCTGTTACCGAGAAAAAGGCTAAGAGCACTCGTCGTAGCCGTAGCAAGAAAGCTGAATCCGTTGAGGCTCCCGCTACTGTTGCTGAAGAGACACCCAAAGCTGAATAATCTTTGAGGAACTTGGTATAAAGGGAATGCGGGAGGCATTGCTTCTGGCATTCCTTTTGTAATATAAATGATAGCATACGTTATATAATCTCACAAAACAATTGAACTTATGTCACAAATTATCGGACTTAAGGGTCGTCAGATTCTCGACTCTCGTGGCAATCCCACCGTTGAAGTAGAAGTTTATACCGAGCAAGGCGCTATGGGGCGTGCAGCGGTTCCTTCAGGAGCATCTACTGGTATCCATGAAGCGTGTGAACTTCGCGACGGTGATAAATCTCAGTACCTTGGAAAGGGCGTTATGAAGGCTGTCAACAATGTCAATACCGTGCTAAATGAAGAACTTCGTGGCATGTATGTTGAGGAACAGCGCGCCATCGACCAGAAAATGATTGAATTTGATGGCACTCCTAACAAAAGTCGTCTTGGGGCCAACGCAATCTTGGGTATTTCTTTGGCTTGTGCCAAGGCTGCGGCTATGGAATCTGGTCAGCAACTTTATCGCTATCTTGGCGGTTGCAACGGCTACATGCTTCCTGTGCCTATGATGAACATCTTAAATGGTGGTTCTCATGCTGATAACAGTATCGATTTTCAGGAGTTTATGATTATGCCTGTTGGGGCTCCCACTTTTACGGAGGCTTTGCGTATGGGTGCAGAGGTCTTCCACAACCTTCGTAGCGTGTTGAAATCGAGAAATATGTCAACCAATGTTGGCGACGAAGGTGGTTTTGCTCCCAACCTTGGCTCCAACGAAGAGGCTATTCAGGTTGTTTGCCAGGCAATAGAAAAGGCTGGTTATAGGCCTGGGGAAGATGTCTTCATAGCGCTAGATGCTGCATCTTCTGAATATTATGACCCCGAGACGGGCATGTACACCATGCGTTGGTCCAGTGGTGAAAAATATACTGCTACCCAAATGGTTGACTTTTGGAAGAAATGGATTGACAAATATCCCATCCTATCCATTGAAGACGGTATGGCTGAGGATGATTGGGATGGTTGGAAACAGTTGACTAGTGCTATTGGTGACCGTTGCCAACTGGTTGGAGATGATCTTTTTGTTACCAATGTCGAGCGTCTACAGATGGGCCTTGACAAAGACGTTGCGAATTCCATCCTCATTAAACTCAACCAGATAGGTTCACTTTCTGAAACTATCGACGCGGTTAGTTTGGCTACCTGTAACGGGTATACTTCCATCATTTCCCACCGATCCGGTGAGACTGAAGATACCACCATTGCCGATCTCGTTGTTGCTTTGAACACTGGCCTAATCAAGACTGGTAGCGCTAGCCGTACTGATCGTATCTGCAAGTACAATCAGCTGATGCGCATTGAGGAGAATCTTGGCGATCAAGCTCAATTCCTTGGCAAAAATTTTAAGTTCATAAAAAAATAGGTTCTTTCCAAGAGAATTTTCAAAACTCTGCAGGTGTAGCCTTTGGGTCGCGCTTGCAGAGTTTGTTTGGCTTATACTTTGTCCAAAAAAGTATAATACTCCCGGAATTTTAGACAACCGCATAGGTTGCAGAAAGAAAAAT
>CAZAAK010000034.1:0-23579 GCA_964483145.1 uncultured Bacteroidaceae bacterium | reverse complement strand
AAGACAATGCCCGAAGCACGGTTTTACTAGGCTTCGGGCTGGGTATTTATGCTCTGTTGAGTTTTACCGGACAGCAATAATTCAGAATATAGGGGCTGTGCGTGGCTATCATCATGTTGACGTTGCGGTCGTTCTTGGCACATAGGGCTGCGTGGACAATCTTTTCCATAAGCCTGCACTGAGCATCTGGGAACAGGCTCAACTCCGGCTCCTCGATATGGACGCTCACCGTCTTGGGCAAGGCCGATGGTTCACTGATAGCCTTGAAGCTGGTAAGATTGTCCGTTTGATAGAGATAGCTCATCACCGACCTCTCAAAAGCTTCCTTGAACGAAAAATCCTTGGCAAAATTCTCCACAATCAGCGCTAGCGGTGCCGATGTCTGTATGCCCGACGAAGCTTCCGTAAGCTCTATCGGCGCATGATGGCGGTCGGCGGGTTCAATCTGATAACGTGTCGGCTTGCCTTTAGGGTGGGTTATCAATAACCTCATCCCAACGTATTCCAAATCGAGAGATTTATCCCCCTCCGACGCATTGCCAAAATCATCGTTGGTTTGGTGAAAGTAGAAACCCAGCGTCGCCCCCTTGTTCCGCCATGCCCTTTGCGCCCAACTCGGGATAATATTGCGGTTTTCCGATACGTACGAAATCTTGTAGAATCCAATATGTTCTTGAGCCATAGCCGATGGAAAATTCAACTTCCCACCTTCCACACCTATCTCGTGCGGAGTGCCGTCATCCATCACCACCCAATACACCACACGGCTCTCCTTGGTGAACATTTTGCTCATCCCCTGCCGCTCTATCATCGACGCAAACCTTATCCTAAACGGCGACTGTGTTACTTTTGAATGCCGAAGATAAAAGCGTATGTTCATCATCTTGTACAGATAGCGCATCATGGCCATCAAGTTCATCAGCGTACTTTTTCCGCTCGCCGATTCGCCAACGAGGAATGTAAAGGGCTTAATCTCCAAATTCTCTATATCGCGGAGAGGCCCGACTTTTTTTACTGTTATGTATTCCTTCATCCCTTTTTTGTTCTTGCCTACAATTTGGTTTGGTGTTCCAATACTTTCCCACACCGTTCCCACAAAATTCGCCCATTCAAGCGATTACTAGCACACTCCGAGCGCCGCAACCGCCTTCTGCCTCCGCCTGCTGCGGCAGAAGGCTCCTCTGCTGCTACCGCCCACCCTCCAATTCGGTTTTGCAAAGGTACGAACAATTTCCCACCTGGCAAAATATTTTTCGCCTCGCCGCCCCCACACGCTCAGCCTAGCCGTACCTTACTCATTCCACTCGCCCCACCTTTTTCTTGGTGCATTAGGCAATTCTTAGTTTTCTATCCAAAGATTTTGATGCGCTCGGATTGTTTTTGGTACGCCCGTTTTGTAATAACTAGCTTGCTACTCCGTGAGGGCTAGGCGCAGCCCCAGGAAGTTGACGCGGAAGCTTGGGGGGTCGTTGAAGCGGCCCGTCGAGCGGCAGAGCCATGCGTCGTTATTCCAGCTACCGCCACGCTCCACGCGGTCCGACCCGCTCGCAGGGCCTGTAGGATCCGTCTGCGCCCCGCTGCTATAGCCTCCATACCAGTCCGCGCACCACTCCCACACATTGCCGCTCATGTCGTAGAGGCCCAGCTCGTTGGGCTGCTTGGTGCCCACGGGGTGGGTGCCGTTACCGCCGTCGCACCATGCCACCTCGTTGGCATTGTTGCTGCCGCTGTAAATGTAGCCCTTGCTTTGGTTGCCACCCCTTGCGGCATACTCCCACTCCGCCTCCGTAGGCAGGCGGAATTGCTTGCCCGTCAAGCGGTTCAGCTCCAAGATAAACTCCTGGCAGTCGCTCCACGAAACCTCCTCCACAGGCAGGTTATCCCCCTCGAAATTCGATGGGTTGCTCCCCATCACCGCCTCCCATAGGGCTTGCGTCACCTCCGTCTTGCCTATATAGTAGCTGCTCAGGGTCACCTCGTGCGCAGGCAGTTCCGACTCCAAACACCACTGGTGAGCATCTTCGTAGATATAGCCCTCGCCTAGTTGCTCCGCTAGTTGCTCCGCCGTCGACCCCATCGCAAAGGTGCCACCCGCCACGGGTACCATTTCGTAGCTCACACCATTTATCGAAAAATTTGCCCCATCCACAATTACCGTAGGAGTTTCTTCGGGGTTTTCGGGAGGAGCGGGGGGCTCGGGGTCATCGCGGCCGCACGAAATCGTCAGCATCAAGCCCACTGCGCCAAGCAGCATGGCCAACTTGTAAGTGATTTTCATAATGTTCGCAGTTTAATTTGTAATTTTCTGATACTTCTTTGATACTTCAATTTCAGCACTTGTTGCATTGGTTTCTTGAGCTTAAGGTCGTGCTCAGCGCCCGCCTGTTTAGTGCCGACTTGCTACTCAGTGAGGGCTAGGCGCAGCCCAATGGTGTTGTTGCGGTTGTCCGGGGAGCTGTCGCAGCGGTACAACGAGCGGCAGAATCCGGCAACGTCGCACCAGCTACCGCCACGAATCATGCGGGTCGACCCACTCGCAGGACCTGTAGGGCTGGTCTGCGCCTCGCTGCTATAGTCCCCACTCCAGTCCGCGCACCACTCAAAAACATTGCCGCTCATGTCGTAGAGGCCCAGCTCGTTGGGCTGCTTGGTGCCCACGGGGTGGGTGTTGCCAAGGTCCAAAAAGTCCTCCGCATACCATGCCACCGCATCAATGTCGTTGCTGCCACTGTAAATGTAGCCCTTGCTTTGGTTGCCACCCCTTGCGGCATACTCCCACTCTGCCTCCGTAGGCAGGCGGAATTGCTTGCCCGTCATCTGGTTCAGCTTTGCGACGAACTCCTGGCAGTCGCTCCATGAAACCTTCTCCACAGGCAAGTTGTCCCCCTCGAAATACGATGGGTTGCTCCCCATCACCGCCTTCCACAGCGCTTGCGTCACCTCCGTCGTGCCCATGTAGTAGCTGCTCAGGGTCACCTCATGCGCGGGCTTCTCCCATTCATCAGCATCGCTATCCTCCGCGGGTGCCCCCATCGTAAAGGTACCACCCGCCACGGGCC
The DNA here is from genome assembly GCA_964483145.1 of uncultured Bacteroidaceae bacterium. Lineage (GTDB taxonomy): Bacteria > Bacteroidota > Bacteroidia > Bacteroidales > P3 > Colimorpha. The sequence goes on along the minus strand of CAZAAK010000034.1, from coordinate 20,520 downwards.
TCATCCGATAGCTCGCGCCTTTTATCGTTACCGTAAGAAGCCCCTCACTATCTTCTACCACGGTTATGCTATCTCCTGCGGGTACGACTGCGGGATCATCCGCTACGGTTTCACGTTTGCACGCAACCGCTAACACCAAGCCCACCGCGCCAAGCAGTGTGGCTAACTTGCAAATTGCCTTCATCTTCATAAAGCTTGTGATTTTTTTTGATTTATAATTTTGCTAATCCTAATTTCTTACGGTTTTTGTTGACCCTAGTTTACAGCTTTTCTTACGGTTTTTGTTGGCCCTGATTTACAGCTTTGCGCGACTACGCCTGCCCCCAATATTTCTTGCAACCTGCCCCCAATATTTCTTGCAACCTGCCCCCAATATTTTTTGCAAAGATACAAAAAAAAATTCTCATAGAAACACTTCTTCCGAAAAAAAATTCACACAGTCCCCCAAAGGCCGCCACCCGAACCTTAACCACCACGCATCCGACGCCGCCTGCTACACGTCAAGGCACCACCCCACACCTCAAGCCTCCGCCCCACACTTTTGAGACTTCGCCCCCCCCCCCCACACTTTTTAGTCTCCGCTCACGCACTTTTGGCCGTCACCCCCATTCTTTCCGTAACCGCCCTTGCACTTTGGCGCGCGGCAAACACCCCTTGGCGCAAAATTTTCGGCACAGGCGCCATCCTGCACGGCGCAAACGCCCCTTACTAGCCCTGCACGTAGCTACCATACATTGTGTAGCAGCCACATACAGCCACAAAAAAGCAACTAGCAAACCGTGGGCGAGCTGTAGGTGAGGCATGGGTGAGCTGTAGGTGAGGCATGGGTAAGGTATGGGTAGGGTCACAGTAAGGTCGCTCTTTTGTTTACCTTTTGTTTAGGTTTCTTTTACGTTTCTTTTACCTTTTATTTAGGTAAGGTAAACAAAGACTAAACAAAAAGTAAAAGAAATGTAAACAAAAGGTAAACAAAAGAGCGACGTCACTACGACCCCTCCACGACCCCTCCGCTACCCTACCTATCCCTTACCCACCACCTAGAGCCATGTTGCGGAGACGGACGAAGGGCCGAAATTTTTTTCTGCACAGACGGGAGATAATTTGTACCTTTGCGCCTTGCTTGACTTTGGCACGAAGCGCATGAAGATTTCATTATCAGAACATTACAGCTACGGGCGGATTTTGCGGTCGGTATTGCCGAGCATCGGCACAGTGCTCATCAGTTCCATCTACAGCATTGTGGACGGGTTTTTCGTTTCCAATTTTGCGGGCAAAAGCGACTTTGCTGCCGTCAACCTGATGATGCCCGCAATGATGGTGCTAGGCGCGCTAGGGCTGATGGTAGGTAGCGGCGGCGGCGCACTGGTGGCCAAGGTAAAAGGCGAAGGCTACCCCCAAAAAGCCAACCGCATATTCAGCATGCTAGTCTATTTTGCGTTGCTAACAGGTATTGTCAGCGGGGCGTTGTTTGCCGTTTTTGCGCCTACCATAGCGCGGTGGCTGGGGGCAGGAGAAGGAATGTTGCAGGAGTGCGTGACCTACAGCCGGATATGCATGATAGGCATGCCGGGCTTTGTGTTGCAGATGGCTTTTCAGTCGTTCTACATGACTGCCGAGCGGCCGCAACTAGGCACGGTGATAGCGGTGCTGAGCGGGGTGATAAACATTCTGTTGGATGCCCTTTTGGTATGGGGACTGCGGTGGGGCGTGGCGGGCGCTGCCGTGGCTACGGCGTTCTCGCAGCTGGTGGGGGGACTCTTCCCGTTGTTCTACTTTGGCGCGCGCAAACCGGGTCGAGGGAGCCTCACCCTGCTGCCGCGGGTGCGCTTTGTGATGCCCTATATCGGCAAGGCCTGCGGCAACGGGCTGAGCGAATACGTGGGCAATATTGCCGCAAGCATTGTGGGAATCTGCTACAACCTGCAGTTGATGCGCTATTTGGGGGAGGACGGCGTGGCGGCCTACGGCGTGGTGATGTACGTCACCTATGTCTATGCCGCCGTCTTTATGGGCTACTGCATTGCCATTACACCCATTATCGGCTACCACTACGGCGCGCGCAACCTGGAAGAGCAACGGTCGCTGTTCCACAAGTCGCTGGTAATCATTGGACTGACAGAAACTGCCATGACGCTACTAGCTTTGGCGTTGAGCGGCGAGTTGTCGCGCATCTTTGTTGGCTACGATGCCGCCCTCACGGCACTCACCACCAAGGCCCTGCGGCTTTATGTGCTCTGCTTCCTCGTCTGCGGGTGGAACATGTTCGTCTCGGCCCTCTTTACAGCCATGCAGAATGGCCTAATTAGCGCGGTGGCAGCGCTGGTCCGCTCGCTGGTCTTTGAGCTCTCCTGCGTGTGGGTGTTGCCTGTCGTGGCGGGCATCGACAGCATTTGGTGGGCTATTGATGTGGCCGAAACGCTTACCCTGTTGCTGTGCTTTTTCTTGGTTTGCCGATTTGCACCACAGTTGCTGCGCCGGCGGGCATAACGCGCCGATGCGCAGTCTTTTGCAAAAGTTTGCGCATCGGCCGGTGCCCTCGGGCAAAACGGGCAGGAACGCCGAGCGGTGGGTGCGCTAGAGGTGCGCTAGAAGAAAAAATTTTGCCGTATCGGAAATATTCCGTACCTTTGCACCCCAAAAAGACCGCCGCAACCATGCACGGGCCTATTGTGCCATGCCTTTGCAAAAGGCTGCAAACGAATGAACAAAAGCCTACAAAACCGAAAAACAATAGAAACCATGAAAAAGTTCGTTTTAATGTTTTTGCTTGCCCTGCCGCTGTGTGTGGCTGCCACACCGCAGGGGGCCGACAACACAACGCAGGGGACTGCCAGTGCAGTGGAGCTAGTGCAATACGACCAAAACTGGATGGACTCGGAGGCCACGCTTGCCCTAAAGAACAACACCGACAAGGCCATCATCGGCGTAAGATACATTATCAAGTACTTGGACATGAGCGGGCGGGAACTTGACTACAAAGAATTTTCCTCCAATATAGAGATTGCCCCTGGCATGACCCGCAAGGTGAACATCCCCGCCTACGAACATGATCGGCATTACTCCTACTACAAATCACAAGATCTTTATGGGGAATCCCGTAAGTTCAAGATTGAGTTTCAGCTGGTTGGCTACGACAAGGAGCCGGACCCAGACAGCGTGGCATCGGAGGACTCCAAGGGCATCTTTTCCGGTTTCGGCAACGGCGGAGAGGCGTCGGCGGAGAGGAGCTCCTCTCCGCTGGATACGACCACGATAGTGTTGCTAATCTTTTGCGCCACAGGGTTGTTTGTGCTGGTTGCACTAGTAGCCAAGGGGCGCGGGCGTAGCGCTGCAGCGTGGGTGCTAGCAAGCCTGTTCATCACGCCAGTGCTGGCGCTACTTGTCCTGATGTTCATTGGCAAAAAGTACGACCCGCAGGCCGATGCAAGGGACAATCACTCGCGATAGGCGCATAGCGGCAGGCGCAGGGGTCGCGCCACGGCACAACCTATGGCAGGATGCCAAGGCAAGCCTCGAGGCAGTGCCGGTCGCAGAAATCGAAGGTGGCGGGGTATTGGCTGTCGATATCCAGCACAGCCACGACATTGCCGCCCTTGCGTAAGGGGACAACGATTTCGCTGCGAGAGGCGGCGCTACAGGCGATATGGCCAGGGAAGGCATCGACATCGGGCACTAGCAGCGGGCGGTTTTTCTTCCAACAGGTGCCGCAGACTCCCTTTCCGTAGCCAATGCGCATGCAGGCAACGGGGCCCTGAAAGGTGCCAAGGACCAGCTCCTCCCCCACCACACGATAGAAACCCGTCCACCAAAAATGGAAAGCATCCTGGAGGATGGCCACTAGATTAGCCATTAGGGCTAGGGTGTCGGCTTCACCGTCGGCAAGGGCGCGGAACTGCTTGAGGAGCAACTCGTATTGCTGCAACTTTTGCTGGGTGAGGCGGTCGCTGTTGTTGCGGGCATACTCGAAAAGGGCCACGGGCAGATGGCAGTAGCCGCTGGGATTTTTGTCCAGATAGCCTTGATGGCAGTCCTCGGCAGGGTAGAAGTTGTGCAATGGCAACACCTCCACACAAAGAGGGATTTCGTGCCGAGCGGCCTCGGCGGCGATGACGTGGCGGATAAAGGGGAGGTCGTCGGGGTCGACATAATAAATGCCCGTACGGTAGCGCGTGCCTTCGTCCTCGCCCTGTTTGTTGAGGCTGGTAGGGTCGATGGCCTTGAAATACATCTGCAACAGAAAGGTGAGGCTCACCCTAAGCGGGTCGTAGCACAGGTGCACGGCCTCGGCATAGCCAGTGGAATCGGTGTAGACCTGACGGTAGGTGGGATTGGGCGTGTGGCCGTTGGCAAAGCCGACCTCGGTAGAGGTTACGCCACAAATTTGTTTAAAAAAATGCTCGGCGCCCCAAAAGCAACCGGCAGCAAGGTAGAGTTCTTTTGTCATGACAGTGGAGGGTATTTAGGTTGGCAGTGCCCCACGTGCTGTGCCGGAGCGCGGGTGGCAGTTGTTGTGGGGCATCCGACAGGGTGTTATTTTTTCTTGTAATGGGGGTGATAGGTGCTGATGGTATCGCGCAAATATTGCCGGGTGAGGTGGGTGTAGATTTCGGTGGTGGAGAGGCTCTCGTGCCCAAGCATCTCCTGAACGGCACGCAAGTCGGCGCCGTTCTGGACCAGCTCGGTGGCAAAGCTGTGGCGCAGGCTGTGGGGCGAGACATGCTTGTGCAGCCCGGCCTTTTCGACAGCTTCCTTGATGAACTGGAACACCGCCACCCGGGTGAGGTGATGGCCGCGAAGGTTGAGGAAGACGTACTTCTCCTCGCCGTTTTGGGGGGTGAGCTGGCTGCGGATGGTGAGCAGATAGTCCTCCAACAGGCTCAGGGCATGGGTGTTGATGGGCACCCAGCGCTCCTTGTTGCCTTTGCCAATAACTTGCAACATCTCCTCCTTGGTGTAGATGTTGGCGAGCTTGAGGTTGCACAACTCCGAGACCCTGAGGCCGCACCCGTAGAGCACCTCAACAATGACGTAATTGCGAGCCGGGCCGGGCTTGCTGCGGTCGAAGGTGGATTGGAGGGCCTCGATGTCCCCGTCGCTGAGCACGTCGGGCAGGTGTTTGGGGCGCGTGGGCATCTCTATGAGTTCGGCAGGGCTACTGCTGAGCACATCTTCTATCATCAGCATGCGGTAGAAGGTGCGCAGGCCCGAGATGATGCGGCATTGGGTGGCAACGGCAATGCCGGCCTCGTTGAGCTGTTTGAGGAGCCCCCGCAGATGCTCCACGCCAACCTCTTGCGGCTCCACCCCCAACGGCTCGACGTAGCACCGCAGGTGGGAGAGGTCGCGCAAATAGGCCTGCACCGAGTTGTCGGCTAGGTTCCGTTCGAGACGCAGATAGGTCTCGAAATCGCGGGTGTGGCGATCCCAGTCCATGGCAGCTATTTTTTCTTTTTGGGTTCCAGCGATTTGCCATCGGTAATCACCCACCAAACAAAGTCCCAAAGGGTTTCGTCCATTTCCTCCAGATATTTTGGGTTGAGGTCCTGGCGACGGGCGTTGAGGTTGATGCGGCCATACTTGGCCATGCGTCCCTGCACAATAGAAGCCTGTCGGCTAAGGTAAGGCCCGGGGCGGGCAGGGTTCATCTTGAGAGGAGAGGGCAGGCAGGTGGCCAGCAAGGCGGCCTCGCGGCGGGTGAGGTGCTCGGCGGAGTGGTGGAAGTAGTGTTGGGCGGCGGCTTCGCAACCATAGATGCCGTCGCCGAACTCGATGACGTTGAGGTAGCACTCCATGATGCGTTTTTTGCCCCAAACCAGTTCGATAAGGGTGGTGTAGTAGGCCTCCACAGCCTTGCGCACAACGCTATGGATATGCGGGAGAAAGCAGTTCTTGGCAGTTTGCATGCTGATGGTGCTTCCGCCGCGGCCTTTGCCTTCGGTAAAGGAGAGCTTGAGCTGATGGACATCAAAGCCGTGGTGGTACATGTAAAGCCCGTCTTCGGACACAACGACCGCATTGACAAGGTTCTGCGAAATCCTCTCTAGCGGCACATAGTCGCGCTCGAAGCGCACTGGGCGGTCGGGGTCCTTGACCTGCTCGAAAAAGCGGGTGACCATTAGGGGGGTGAGAGGGGGATTGAACAGGGCGCAGAAGAGCACCTGAAAGATGGTGAAACCGAAAAGTGCCAAAACGGTAACCCAAACAAAGCGCCATAGCTTGCCCCCGAAGGAGAGCTGCTTCCAGCGTTTGAGCAATCTTTTCTTGGAGTTGCCTTTCGTTTTTTTGTTCTTTCGTTTTGCCATGAGCATAGTTTTTTTTCGAAACCGTATCCGGGCCAAAATGCCTGTCCGAGAACATTTATTGGACAATCTGCCCCAAAAATGCGGAGGTGCAAAAGTACGTTTTTTCTACCATTATGAAAAAAAAATGTATATTTGTAGAACATTATAAACTTATACCAACAACATAAACGTTTCAAAATCAAAATTATATGATTAAAATAGCCATCAACGGTTTTGGCCGTATCGGACGAATGTCCTTCCGTGCTATCATGGAAAACCATCCTGAGCTTGAAGTAGTCGCCGTGAACGACCTCACCAGTGCAGAGACTCTCGCATACCTTTTTAAATACGACTCCGTCCACGACAACTTCCCTGGCGAAGTCCACGCAGAGGGCGACAGCATTGTTGTCAACGGCAAGAAGGTGAAGATCTATGCCGAGCGCGACCCGCAGAACCTCCCTTGGAAGGAGCTGGGGATTGATATTGTAATTGAGTCCACTGGCCTCTTCAAAAAGAGAGAACAGATGATGAAGCACATCAATGCCGGTGCCAAGAAAGTTATCCTGACCGTGCCCGCTAGCAAAGCCGACGATGTGGACGCTACCATCGTTATGGGCGTTAACGACAACATCCTGACCAAAGAGATGCAGCTAGTGAGCAACGCCAGTTGCACCACCAACTGCCTGGCCCCCATGGCCAAAGTGCTGAACGACAAATTCGGCATCAAGCGCGGCCTGATGAACACCATCCACAGCTACACCAACGACCAAAAGATTCTCGACCAGCCCCACAGCGACCTGCGCCGTGCCCGTGCTGCAGCCGTTTCGATCATCCCCACCTCCAGCGGTGCTGCTAAAGCTGTGGGGCTGGTGATTCCCGAACTGCAGGGCAAGCTCGACGGCTTTGCCATGCGCGTGCCCACCCCCGACGGCTCGGTTGTGGACCTCACTGCCGAAATGAAGTGCAACGTTACCAAAGAGGAGATTAACGCCGCCATCAAAGAAGCAGCCGAGGGCCCGATGAAAGGCATCCTGCAGTACACTGCCGACCCCATCGTGAGCATCGATATCGTTGACAACACCCACAGTTCCATTTTCGACAGCCTGCTGACTCAGGTGATGGATGGCAACATGGTAAAGGTCATCAGCTGGTACGACAACGAAAAGGGCTACAGCACCCGCGTGAGCGACCTCGCCGCCAAACTAGCCACCCTGCTCTAGTGCTTTCTGTGGCAAGCAAATAGGCTCACCACTCACACAAGTCAACCACAAGGGGGAGTGCTCTCAGAAGGGTGCACTCCCCCAATTTTTTTGCAGCATGAAATACATCCCAACAATATTGTTATTCTTGGCCGTTGCCATCGGCTTTAGCAGTTGCAAACAACAAGGGCAGCCCAACCAGCAACCGGCAAGCCACATTTTCACCGACGACTATGGCCGCCGGGTGGAGGTGCCTTGTAACCCTGCACGCATCGTCAGCGTGTCGCATTCGGTTACCGAAATCATGTTTGCCCTAGGGGCAGGCGACCTCTTGGTGGGCCGCACCGACTTCTGCACCTATCCACCAGAGGCGCTAAAGATACCCAGCATCGGAGGCATCACCAACATGAACATCGAGCAAATACTTGCGCTCCGCCCCGACCTAGTGCTCAGTAGCTCCATGGTACAGCAGAAGAACGTGCAACAATTGGAGCAACTTGGTGTCCCGTTTGTCAGCATCATCGAAAAGCAACAGTTCAACGGCCTTTTCGACAACATCAGTACAATAGGTCGACTCATCGGCCATGAGAAATCCGCCGACAGTCTAAACGACCTGCTACACATGCAACTAGGCGAAATACTGGACTCCATTGGTCAAACCCAGAATCGCAAAACAGCCTACTATGTGGTTGGCTTTGGGGCGGGCGGCAACTTTACGGCGGGCGGCAACACCTTCATTGGCGAGATTATCACTCTAGCCGGTGGGGAAAACATCGCTGCCGATGTGGTGGGGTGGAGCTACAGCCTGGAGAAACTCATGCAGAAGGATCCCGAATTTATCATCATCCGCACCGAGGACTCCGCAACCTTTTGCCGCACACAGCCTTACAGTCGACTCACTGCCGTCCGAAAAGGCAATGTCATTGCCATTGAGTCGGGCAAAATGGACATACAAGGCCCCCGCAACATCGAAGCCGTTCGCATCCTAGCCACACGGTTCCGCGCAGGGGCCTAAACAAAGCCAAAAGCCGACTTTTAACGACCAGTCTTGATGTAATTGATTGCGCGTTGAAGTTGCACATCCACGCCATCGTTCCAAAGACGATTACGATTGAACAGAACTTCGATATCGGGCTGTACGCCGATGCCCTCAACGCGGTTATGGTCTTTGTCGACCATATTGAAGGTGCTAGTATATATATAGAAAGGATAGGTCTGCTTGTATTCGCGCTCGGAATGATAGACGCTGATAAGGTAGTCGTAGCCCTCGCTAATGTACTGCTGGTAGTAGCTGTATATCTTGTAATCGCCCATGCAACCGCTGTAGAACATGTCGTGACTGGAAGTGGAATTGGGCAACAGTGCACCGATAGCGCCATAGGTACGTTCCCCAATGACCTTGCCCTGTGGCAACCCCTTGATGAGCATTGTGGCTAATTCGGCACAACTGACGGAGTTGATGTCCACCAACGCCACTACAGGCTTCTCCTTGAGCAAGTGACCGCTGGGGCAATTGACCGTGTACTCGGCCCAAGGACTGTAGTCCAAGCGGCCGAAACCATCCTTTACCCTAGTGTAGCCCACCACGTTGTTGCTTTGCGAGAGGGAGCCGATAAAAGGTTGCAGGTCGGCAGTATTGCCGCCGCCATTGCCGCGCAAGTCGATGATAATGCCCACTACCGAATCGTTGTTGGCGTAGCCCTTGCTGGTCATGCCGGAGCCTTCGTCAGTGCCGTAAAAGGCCTTGATTGGGGCAAAGACATAGCTCGGGAGCACGCTACGGTATTGCAACAACTCGCTTAGGCTAAAGTCGGTGAAACGGAAATAGGCAATCATTTCGCCCTCCCTTTTGCCTTTGATTAGTGCAAAATAGGTGCCTGGGATGCTGATGCCGTAGTTGTAGTTGACAGTAGGCCCATAACCGCAATAGCGCACCAAATCGGAGCGTTCCTGCAGGGCTTCGAGCTCCTTCTCGCGCTCGGTCCCGGAATAGGTGGTGTGCTCGTAGGTATTTTTGCCGGGGCTGACCATAGCCAGTTTGCCGACATTGTCGGGGGCATAGAAAAGTCCAAAGAGATGGTGGTCCAGCAGGCCCTCAAAAAGACCTGTATAAGCCTCCTGATAGGCTGCCTGCGACACATAGCTAGCGCGGTCGAAACTGTCGAAGACGGGTTTGTAGATACGGTAACGCTCGTCCCAGTCCACAGTGTCGTCCCCCCAAAAGACATAGCCTTGGTCCATACCCTGCCACACGGTCTCGAACTGCGCGGCATAAGTGGTGCTGGTGCGGATATTGGGGTTGACAAAATCGCTTACTGTCGACTCCTTGCGGCAGGATGTCGTCAGCAAAAGAATCAAAAAGGAAGAAACTAAAACTTTACTGAACGTGAATTTCATTGGTATTGGATTAACAAAGTGAGTAAAGAGAATATCCCGGCCTGCACAACTATAGCCATACGCTCAAACCCGCCTGAAGTACAAAAGTGGTATTGTAGCGCGGGTTGAGATTGGTCATATACGGTTTTTGGATATCGAAAATGCCATAGTACCAGCGGGCCTCTACGCCTATCTCCAGGCGTTTGGCGACCACGCCACTAAGACCGACACCATAGGTAAAGCCTCCGTCCTTGCGGTTGAACTTGATTTGCGACTCCTGGGAATCGAGGTCAACATCCTCGTCGTATTCGGGCGAGCCGAATACAGCCATTGTCCTGCCCTTGCGGTGACTGGAGAGCCAATATCCGCCGTAGACACCACCAAAGGCATGTAGGCGGATTTTGTTGCCTACATTAAACATCACCACCAGAGGCACATTCACATACTCGTTGGTAGTAGTGTCGGGATAGGCCCCACCACCACCGGTCATCATGTGTTCGCGGTAATAGTTCTTGCTCAGCACCACGCCATCTAGGCGTAGCGTCAACCATTTCCAAGGCGAATAGCCCAGTTGTAGCCCCAATGTCCGGCCAGGAGCATAAGGGGAATAGCTGTAGTCGGTCATGTAGGACATGTCCACAATGTGGTAGTTGCGGTCCATACCGCCCAACACACCAATGCTAAAATGGGGTGTGCGGGCTGTTTCGGATGCATCCGAGGTCTTTCTCTCTGGGTTTTCCTGAGCCCCAAGGACCATAGGCAAGGCAAGCATCAGAGCCAACAGAAGGATTGAAGGACGTTGCTGAATTGATTTCATCTTGATTGTTAAAATATTATCTGCAAAAAACGGTTGCTCCACGCCGCAGTTACCTGCTTGGGGCAAAAGCAAAAAATGAAGGGCAAGACCAATCTGGCATTACCCTACCATCGTTTAACAAAAGCACGCAACAAGCCGCACCATTGCTGGTGCGGCCCTTGTCGTATGGTATTTTACTACTCGGCATCACTAACAAATGGATACTTGTAGTCGTGTGCGGCATCGAAAGTCTCCTTAACGGCTTGAGGACTGGTCCAACGGATGAGATTAAGGTAGGAGCCAGCCTTGTCGTTGGTGCCGCTGGCGCGGGCGCCGCCAAAAGGTTGTTGACCTACCACAGCCCCAGTAGGCTTGTCGTTATAGTAGATATTGCCAGCGGCATACCTAAGGATGTCACCGCCTAGGCGTAGGGCCTTGCGGTCATTGGCAAAAATAGCGCCGGTTAGTGCATAGGGCGAAGTTTCGTTGCAGAGACGGAGGGTCTCTGCGTACTTGTCGTCATCGTAGACATAAACAGTGATGACCGGCCCGAAGATCTCCTCGCACATCGACTGGTACTTTGGCGTCTTGGCAAGAATAACGGTAGGTTCCACAAACCAGCCTTTGCTCTTGTCGCCACCCCCGCCAAAAACGATTTCGGCATCGGGGCTCTGCCTAGCGTGCTCGATATAACGCATATTGTTGTCAAAGGAAGCTTCATCAATGACAGCATTGACAAAAGCGCCAAAGTCACGCACATCACCCATCTGGATTTCCGCCATCATCCGACCAACCCTTTCCTTGACGGCAGGCCATAGACTCGTAGGCACATAGGCGCGACTGGCGGCGGAACATTTCTGCCCCTGAAATTCAAAAGCGCCCCTTACGATGGCCGTGGCCACTTGGTCGGCATCGGCAGAATTGTGCACAAAAATAAAATCCTTTCCACCGGTCTCTCCCACAATCTTGGGGTAAGTGCGATAATTGGCGATATTGTCGCCAATGGACTTCCAGAAACTGTTGAAAGTGCCAGTGGAACCTGTAAAATGGACCCCCGCCAAATTGGGGTCGGCAAAAGCTGCCTTGCCAATAACAGAGCCGCTACCAGGAAGGAAGTTGACCACACCGTCGGGCACTCCAGCCTCTTTGTATATCTTCATCAGCAGGTAATTGGACAGCAACGCGGTGGTACTGGGCTTCCAAATGCACACATTGCCCATCAGCACTGGCGAGAGGCAAAGGTTACTGGCAATAGAGGTGAAATTGAATGGCGTGATAGCAAAGACAAAGCCCTCGAGCGGACGATAGATTACATAGTTAAGAGTGCCTTTGTAGCTACAAGGCTGGTCACTGTAAATTTGCGAGGCATAGTAGGCATTGTAGCGCAAAAAGTCGGAAAGCTCGCATGCCGAGTCGATTTCGGCTTGCATGGTAGTCTTGCCCTGACCTAGCATAGTAGCGGCATTGATCAACCAGCGGTATTTGCCGCAAATAAGGGTGGCAATCTTCAGCATCACGCTGGCACGGTCTATCCAAGGGGTGGCAGCCCATTCCTCATGAGCCTGCAAGGCTGCATCAATGGCCATCCGTACCTCCTTCTCACCAACCTTACTGTATCGTGCAAGTACATGGTGGTTTTCGGTGGGCATTACCACCGTTCCGACCTCGTCGGTGCGAACATCCTTGCCACCAATAATGGCGGGGATATCAGTCACCACATTGTAAAGTTCGTCAAGTGCCTTGCGGATTTCCCTGCGCTCGGCACTACCGGGCTTGTAGCCGAGAACAGGCTCGTTCTCAGGCTTAGGAAAAGAAAAAATCGTGTTGTTCATAAGACTTTTATAATATGTGTTTAACAAACAATTGTCATTCAATGAATCTGCAAATTTACACTTTTTTCTCAATTCACAAGAAAAAAACACCTCACAAAATCTTCAGCCAGATTCACACCTCTCACACAAGGAATCTCATCCGCCACATATCTCCAGTTCTGTCTTTGCAGCAAAGCACAGCTACTTTTTTTAAACCACTATGCAGCAGACTGAATTTACACAGTTAATCTAGCCACGGGTCAACCCCTTTTCCGACGCGCACAATCCTTAACATCGGAGTTGCAAAAGTACGAAATATTTCCCACTCAACAGACTTTCGCCCCTATTTTTCTATAATTTTGCCATGTTTGCACTATTTATTTGAGGAAAACTGTACCCTCACGCTTGCCTACATCTGCAATAAAAAAGACAAAAAAGATACCAATCTGTAAAAAAATTGTACTTTTGCACCCTAAAAACAATACTAACAACAATTAAAACAATATCATGAAAAGATTCAGTATCATTCTTATGTGCTTTGCAGCACTCTCGTTTGTTTCCTGCAGTAGCATTGGTTCCCTCTCTGCTTCCGACTCCGCGGCCAAAGCCACCGGCCAAAGTACCGCCAACGCCATTATCGGTCTTTACAAATCATACAAGACCAACGGCACCATTAGCTTAAGCAATTCCTCCGACCTCACCAACGCCTTGGCCCTGGCTGCTGGCTACACTGGGTATCGTAGCAACCAAACCAACAGTAGCTACAAAAACTCTTTTGCCGCAGGTATGGTTTCCGCAGGCGGCAACCTGATTACCTCCGCCAATGTCAGCAGCATCATCAACACGATGAACAGCTTGACGGGCTTGAACGTAAACGCCTCTAATATCAGCCAAAGCGTCAACACCGTTACCTCCATCATCACATTGCTCAACGCCTTGGGGACGGCACAATAACAGTCGTGCCCAGTACGATGGACAACCCGTCAGGGTGAACCTATAAAAAGGAAGGCCAACACAAGTTGTTGTAGCCGTCCTTATTCTATATTATTATTCCTTTTCTTTTTTTCTAGGGGGGGGATAGGCGAAAGTGCCAGTACACCTTTATTGCTTCCTCTCCGCCACGCAACAACCGTAATACTCCACCGCATCCGCCACCAAAAAAATACTCCCCGTAACCAACACCAAATCACTGTGCTGGTCAGCGGCATTGCGAGCTGCCCGAATAGCATCCCCAACGTTAACAAAAGCCTCACCGCTCATCCGCTCCTCCTGGGCAGCCATCACTAGTTGCGGCACAGGCAAGCCCCTCGGTACGCTGGGTTGGGTATAATAGTAGGTGGTACGTTCCTGTGGCATCATGCGCAGGATTTTCCGGTAGTCCTTGTCGTTCACGCAACCATAGACAATGTGCAAATGTTTGTAGGGTATCTCGGATAGTTTCTGCAACATTGTCCTCACCCCCTCGGCATTGTGGGCCGTTTCGCAAATGGTCAGCGGAAGATGGTCCATTACCTCCCAACGGCCGTGCAGGCCCGTGTCGGCAACCACTCGGGCAATACCCTGGCGCACATTTTCTGCGCCAATGCTATACCCTACCGCAGGCAACAGTTCCATTGCTTGGAATAGGGTGGCTATATTGTGCAACTGGTAGCTGCCGCTAAGAGGCGAAATAAACTCCTCCCGACTAGCCCCAAAGGGCAATTTCCCGTCTGCTACCCTAACGCCGAAGTGCAGGTTGGGATCATACTCATCTAGTCCTCGGTCGGCCGGATGACTGGTTTCCACTATAGTATACCTGTCATCGGCAAAATAGATAGGGGCTTCCATCTCTGCCGCTTTAGTCTCGAAAACTGGCCGAGTCTCGGGGTGACTCTCCCCTATCACTACCGGCACGCCATGTTTGATAATGCCAGCCTTTTCGCCCGCTATCTGCGCGAGAGTAGTGCCCAAAAACTGGGTGTGGTCGTAGCCGATATTGGTAATCACACTGAGGTCGGGTCGGATGACATTGGTGCTATCGAGCCTACCACCCATGCCAACTTCTACCACAGCCACATCCACCTGCTGTCGGGCAAAAAAGTCGAACGCTAGTCCCACGGTCATCTCAAAAAAACTCAGTTGCAACGTCTGCATAAAATCGCGGTGACGCTCCACAAAGTCGGTAACGCACTGTTGGGGTATCATCATGCCATCTATGCGGATGCGTTCGCGGAAGTCCACTAGATGGGGCGAGGTATACAACCCCACCTTGTAGCCTGCCTGCATCAGCACCGAGCAAAGCATATGTGAAACCGAACCCTTTCCGTTGGTGCCGGCCACATGTATGCTACGAAAACGCCTCTCGGGGTTGCCGAGATGCGCCATCAGTTGCACGGTGTTGGTAATATCGGCCTTGTAGGCCGCCTTGCCAATGCGGTGATACATTGGCAAGCTATTGAAAAGATAATCGATGGTTTCCTGGTAAGTCATGCTTTGTAGTGTTGTAGGAGATGATGGACAATCCGAGACAAGCCAATGGGTCTTACAGCCAGCCCGACGGACCTAACCTTGCGTGTTTTACTCTTATTTTGAGGGGATTGTATAGGTCAAGCCAGCAAGAAATAGACCGCGGTAGCTTGGGTAGTTCTGCCAGTAGAAATAGCGTTGAAAAAGTAAATTATCTACCTTTAGGAAGAAACTCAGCGCCTTGTTGTGACGGTACTCCAACTCCAAGTTGACGCCATATCGCAAAGGTAAATAGCTCGTGCTGTCGGAGCCGTCCGGTGCCATCACTGTAGCATAAGGAATCCGCCCCAGCAGTTGAACCTCCACACGACCGATGATTTTATTGTAGTAGTTCACCGTAGCAGCCACACCAGCATCGAAATCGGGGCGGTAATAGAGAGGCAACTCCACACGTCCGGTGCCACGGATTTCGGTGCGCTTGTTCCTGTATATATAGTAGTTGCCTCTGGCCTCTAGTCGTAGCATCTCGTCGTTGACAAAGGCAAAGTTACCGCCCAATCGAATGCAGGTGAGGCTGTCGTATACTGGGTTAAAAACGTTGTGTAGGTGATATCTTTCGCTCAGTCCAAAAGAAAGGTCGTCATCCACCGAGCTATAGACCCCGTAAACGCTAAAGTTTATCTTCTTGCTTGGATTGCAACGCAACTTGGCCGCAAAGTCGTAACGGCTAGTTGCACGCACCTGGCAACCAGGGGCCACATAGGGGTTTGTCAAGCGGATCTGATTCCAGCTATTGGCATCGATGTTGCCTTGTGCCGACAGGGTAGCCGTGAGCAAGTCGTTGAAAAACGATTTGGTGACAGAGGCATCCGGGTAGAGATGTACCTTGCCTTTGCTGCTGTTGTAGCCATCCAAAGCCACCACTGCGCCCGCATGAATCTGAAATCCGGAGAAGACAAAATCGAGGTATGGATTGGCCTTGTAAAGGTGATGCGAACTGCGGTCGGCCAAGGCGGACCGCCCTGTGCTGTCGTTACGGTCGAGCAAGTCGGCATTGCTGGCGCTGTCGGCGCCAAATGGCAATGCAATGGGGTTGTAGTTGTTGAAGAAGCCATTGTAGGTAAGGTGCAGGTAGGCCACACCGCTGTATTTCTGCGCCAGCGTAAAGCCATAGTGGATATTGCCATCCACATTCAGGTTCAACTCGTTTTGGCTATAACTAGCAAAAAGGTCGACCACGCCCACGTTGGCCTCGTAGCCCAAAGCATGCACATCGGTATTGAGTGTCTTGACGCCAAAATTGGCCGAGGCCGTATTGTAGACGGCATTGTAGCTGCTCCGATCAACGGAGTCGCGCACAAGGCCCATGACGGCATCGAGGGTACTATCGCTAAAGCCATAGTAGCGGTTGAAGTCGTTTTGGTAGCCTAGGTCGGCACTCAATTGCAGATTCTTACGGGTAATCAGTTTACCAAAGAGACTGATGTCGGTGTAGGAAAACGGCGCCTGCCCATAATGGGTGGCCGACGGAATGCTGTCGCAGGCACGCCCGATAGTGCCCCAAGAGGAGCGGTGCACTGCGCGAATGCCGTAACTCTTGTTGGTGCTACGTAACGAATTGAAGTATACCTCTGCCAACGGTGACCAATAGTTACCCCCGCCCAATTTGATGTAGTTGTTGTACAACCGCGTGGCAGGCTCGCCAATGATGCGGGCCGCCTTGATGCGCGAAGGCTCATAAAGCGATGTCAGCCGACGTGTGTTAATGTCATAAGTAAAGGACTTTTGGATGGTTGAAACTGTGTCGGTGATAGTAGGGGCTACATTGATTTTGGGCATTTGCTCAACCACAGGTTTGTAGCGGCTGGTAACTACCACACGTTCGTTGTAGACATTGCTATCCGCCTGACCGCGGCAGGTAAAGCCTGCACCTAGCAACAAGGCTGTAATTATCACGGAAAAGATCCTGACGTATCTCATAGTTACTGTTTGTTTTCGGATTCGTGTTCGTTTTCAAGTTCAATCACAACCTCTTCCTCTTCGGGTTGTTGGGCGGGTTTTTCCTCCTCAAGAATAGCATTGCGCTTCTGCAAGGCCAGTTGAACAAGGTCGTCGCCGTCGTAATTGTCGATTATGCTCTGCAATGTCTGCTTTGCTTGCAAGTTGTTGCCACGGGCATGGAAGATGTCGGCCCACAGGACGAAGGACTTGGCCAACCAATAGTCGCTAGCGGGGTCGGCCGCAATGGACTCGATGGCGTGCTCCGCTCCATCGTAGTCCCGTTGCAAGAAATGCATCTCGGCAATGCGGTAAGAGGCCTCACCACTGTAATCGCCATTTGTGGAGCCCTTCAGCAACAGATAGAGGCTGTCGGCCTGAGGGTAAGTGACATCGTTTCCATAATAGCAACGAGCCATGCAGATTCTAGCCTCGTCGCGAAGCTCATCGGTAATTTTTGTCTCGCTCAGTAGCCGTTGGGCAGAAGAGAGCACACTGTCGCACATATCCAACCGAACCCAACTACGCATATATCCCACCCTGCCGACAATGCGACTGTTATCGCTCTCGGCTAGATTCACCAGTTGGCCGTAGAGGTCCAGTGCTTTGGTAAAGTTGTTTAGGTTATAAGCAATGTTGGCAGCATTTTGCAGCGAACGCTCCGAGTAGCTGTTGCGCCCTGCATTGGCAACGGCCTCGTAGTGGGGCAAGGCCCGCTCGTTCTGTCCAGTGCGGAAGAGACAATCAGCGGCATAATAGTGCGCCTGCAAGTGGAAAAGACCTTCGGGGAACTTGTCTAAATAGTTTTCAAAGCTCTTCACACTGCTTTCGCAATCGCCATTCATATACTGATTCTCGGCCGACATATAAAGGGTGCTGTCCTGCTCTACAGTAGAGACGGCGTACTTGGTGGTGCGCTTGACATAGCCAAAGTACTCGTCCACACGGTTCATGCCCACATAGATATTCTTTACGGTGCTCAAAGCATCGCGAGCCTCATCGGTGCCGGCATAATTTGTCAGCAACTGGTCGAAAACCTCTAGAGCTTCTTCGTTACGGTCGGTGTTGTAATAGATTAGGCCTATGTTCAACAAAGCCGTCTTGACCAAACTGTTGGTGGGGTATTGCTCACGGAAGTTGTTGAAATAGAGCAATGCCATGCTGTTGTTGTCGTTCACTAGGTAGGTGTTGCCTATCTCAAACAGGGCCTTGGCGGCCAAAGGCGACTCCTTGAAACGCTCGAAAATCTGGTTTAAGTAGGTCAACTTCTCGCCATATTTGCCCAAAGCACCATAGCAAAGAGCCTTCTGATAGGTGGAGTAATCGGCATCGGCATCGCCTGCCTCAATCACCCGGTCGTAATATTTGATAGCATCGGCATATTGGCTACTAAGATAGTAGCAATCGCCCAAGCGGTTGTAAACATCGTTCACTTGGTGGGCCTCGATGCTTGCATCGGATAGGCGCACAAACATCTTGAAGTCGTCGGTTGCATCGCTAATATTGCCCCGCTGAATGCCGATATAGCCATGGGTGTAGAGGGCCTGACGGTAATAAGGCGAAGTTGTGGCATTGGTGCTGAGCATAAAACGGTCAAGAGCCTTGCCGGCAGCCTCCACATCGCCCTGGCGGTAACGTGCCTCGGCATAGAGGTAGCTTGCATCGGTAGTGTATTTGGGCAAGGCATTGATTTTGGTAGCCTTCATAAAATAGGTGGCGGCAGCTTTCAAGTTGCCGGTATTGAAAACCTCAATGCCACGGTTGATTACAATGCGTTGATAGGCCTGGTTCATCACTGGGCTGCGGTCAGGAATCTTTTCGATTAGGATGAGGGCGTCCTTGTAGTTGCGGGTGCTGAAGTAGAGCGAAGTAAGAATTTCCTCCACCTCTTTCTTGTGGGAGGTCTTGGGGTACTTCAGCAAATAATCCTCAAAGGAACGGATGCTCTCGTTATAGGGGTTGGCGTTGAGCTCGTAGGAGAGCTTGGCGTAGTTAAATTGGGCATCCTCCTTAATCTGGGGGTCAAAATCCATGGTTGACGCCTGCAAGAACATGCTACGTGCCTCGGTTTTGCGCCCCAGTTTCAAGTCCACGTCGCCCAACACATAGAGGGCATTCTGCGCCACACTGTCCACGCAAGCGGTTTTCCGGCTTAGGTAGAACTGCGCCGAGTCGTACTGGTGCAACATATAATGGCAGTAGCCCACCTGGTAGTAGTTGTCCTGCGGTGTGCAAGCCACCAAAGTAGCCGTATTACTCTTTTTGGTGCTCTGTGCATTGCTGCCAGCAAAAGTCTGCGTGGGATCGTCCACTGCATTGTCGTCGCGGTGACGCATGGCGGCATTGTAGTAGTCTAGGGCATTTTTGTATTCTCCGCGATTAAAGTAGACCTCCGCAACCATTTGGCGAATTTCGTTCTTCTTGAACACATCCTCCTCTAGCAACAGCGTTGGCGCCATTTGCAACAACTCGTCGTCCTTGCCCAAATAGTAGTAGATTCGGGCAATATATGAGGGCACTATCTTGGCAAACTTGCGGTCCGACTGCAACTTCTCGAAGTTGCGCAAAGCCAAATCATACTTGCCGTCCATATACTGCATGTGGGCATAGTAGTAGATGGCAGCGTTGGTGTATTTCGACTTGCCCCCAATCTCCTGCTGAAAATATTTTTTTGCCTCGCCATAGTCTTGGTCGTTGAAATAGCAGTAACCTACTTTGAAGTTGAACTCGCTCCGGTGGCCATACTCCACCTCGCGCGACACCACTTTTCTGTAGTACTTCAACGCCTTCTCATAGTCGCCTTTGCCATAGTGGTAGTTGCCCAAATAGAAATTGGCCATGTTGGCGTGCACGCTCTGCGGGTAAAGGCGCAAGTATTCCCTTAGGCGGAAATCGGCATCGTTGTTATTCAGTTTCTCCGCACATACCGCTCCGTAGTAGCAAGCCTCCTCTGCCACCTGCTCATCGGCAGCGGCAACGCCAGAGGCGAGCTTGTCGAAAAGGTTTTGCGCAGAGGCGTACTTTTCTTTTTCATACAGGTCAAGCGCTTGACGGTAAAGTTGCCTAACCGCCCCTTCCGGAGAAGTCTTTTGCGCCAAAACAGCCGAAGCCGGCAGCAACAAAAACGCTATAACCAATAGAACTTTAAATCGTTGCATAAAACAGTGGTTTATAGATTCAACGAGTAAAATTACTGGTAATATATCAATGAAAGAAACTCTTCTTCCCATTTTTGTCAACAGTCAAATGTTAATTGCTAACATCACCCTCTTCACTTACATCCCTCACAATTAGATCCCACTGTCCACCGGACCGAGCTCACAACTCAACTACCCATAACGTCTACCCCAGCCCATTAGAACCAAAAAAAATTACCACCCTAGCAAATCGCGCACCAACTAAATGAGTCCAACTACAACCGACTTTACTCCAATGCGATAAAACAATACAACATGTATTTGTATATTAGTGAATTTTGCATACTTACTTCATCACTCACACGTAGTCAATTGAAACATGTCTACATAAAATTTATCCATCGGCATTTGGCGCGACCCTTAAGTATAGTACTCCCCATTTTTAGACAGGGTTAATATTCAGTTATACTCATTGTT
>CAZAAK010000033.1:0-23767 GCA_964483145.1 uncultured Bacteroidaceae bacterium | reverse complement strand
TTAACAATGAGTATAACTGAATATTAACCCTGTCTAAAAATGGGGAGTACTATAGCATGCAAGGTTGGGTGTGCACAGCAAAAAGCCCGCGCGGGTGAAACTGCCCGCGCGATGCAACATGGGTTGAATTTTTTTGCAGAAGCTAGAGCGAAAGAGGTGTTCCTTTAACAAAAAAGCATCAGTCACCCACCCCGAGGTATCGGTTTCCGGAGCTCCAGTCTGGGTTGATTACCTCACAAAATAACGAAAAAAATGCATGCAATTTCATTTATAAATTTAAATTTACAATCAATAAATTACCCCCCCCCTAAAAAAATTCATCAGCAAATTAATGCAAATAAAATCTTGCTAGATTGGAAATATTTTGTATTTTTGCACCGCAAAAGATGGCAAGGCGGCTCATCGGGCAGGCGAGTCCTGCTCGAGGCAAGCTAAGGTGGGTGGAATGACAAACAGACAAAACAAGCAACAGGCGCACAAAGGCATTGGTTACTTGAACTTAAGATTGGTTTAGAATGGAGATAATCAACAACAATCCGTATCGCCTACTGGGCGTTTACACAACCTCCCCGCAAAAGGAGGTGGTTGCCAATCAAGGCAAGATAAAAGCATTCCTGAATGTGGGGAAAGCAGTGGCTTTTCCATTGGATTTGAATGGTATATTGCCAAATGTTCAGCGCACTGAGGCGGGCGTGGCGGCTGCGGTTTCGAAGCTTGCGCTCCCCGCCGAGCAGTTGAAGTACGCGCAGTTCTAGTTCGCAAAATGCACCCGGATTGATGAGATTGCATGTGCTAAGCTGACGAAGGACGACATGAGCGGGGCAATGGAAATATGGGGCAAGAAGTCCAACGCCTCGTCGCTACAAGGTTTGCTTGTATGCTCCCTAATCAAT
Organism: uncultured Bacteroidaceae bacterium; assembly: GCA_964483145.1. Lineage (GTDB taxonomy): Bacteria > Bacteroidota > Bacteroidia > Bacteroidales > P3 > Colimorpha. The sequence continues at coordinate 22,874 of CAZAAK010000033.1, read as the reverse complement.
GGTAAGATGGGTGAAGCCGTGGGCTATGCCGAGAGGCTCTACTCGTCCTTTGGCGATGAATTTGCCAAGATGGTGTTGGGCGACAATGCATTGGCTACGGCAGAGAATCTTTGGCACGACTTTTTGGATGCGATGCAAGCCGAATGCGGTTCGATGGAGCTCCTTGGGTGGATTAAGAACCCACAGTGGAAAGCGTACGTTGGCAACCGGAGCATAAAGCCGCTTGTTGACAAGATTGCAGCGGCAGTGGAGGAATGCAAGACTAGCCGGGGCAAGAGCATTACCGTGCGTTACAACGCTGGCCGGAAGCTGATGAGCGACACGAAAGCCGACCTCTCGCAACTCAAGGCCCTGACTGCGGCCGAGGGCGTACAGTATCAGATGATTGCCGACAAGGTTGGGTTGGAAATCTTGCAATGTGGCATCGATTACTTCAATGGCTTCGAGGCACAGGATGCGGCACGAAGGGCAATGACGCTGCAGAAATATGCTCTTTCTGTTGTTGTTGGCAAGATGGCAAAGGACAGGTGCAAGGAGAATGTGGATATACTGGCTGGGATAATAGCCTCGCTTCCACCGCAAGAGGTGCAGGCGGAAGACAGAGCCATCCGTGACGAGTTGCAGAAATTCGGCAATCTCCCCGACGAAATTTGCCATTCGGTTACGCTGCTCAACAACACCAAACCCTATTTGGCAAAGATGAAGGCCCAATTGGGAAGCACCAACAGCTATTACCTGAAGATTTCCACGCTAGTGGTTGACAATGCGCTTGGTAACCTTATTGCCGAAGTGAATAAAGCGCAAGATTATCCAAAAGAGTTGGAAAATTATCTAAGAGGGTTGATTATTAATGTGATAAAGGGAACATTGGAAGAGGCCTGGAAAGCTACTCTTATAATGGACAGTTTTGATATGGAGAGCGATTATAGAAACGGAAGGTATAATAAGTGCCGTTCCGATCTGAAGGATTTATGCGATAAGTTTGGTGTGTCGACAAGAACGTACAGTAGTCCAGTAAGCCCGAGGCCGTCAAGTGCGCCAAGCTCGAGTTCGGCACGCCCTGCATCGTCAAGTACAAGTAGCCGCCCAGTAAGCCCGAGGTCGTCAAGTGCGCCAAGATCGAGTTCAAGAGACTACTCAGGACTCATCTTTATAATCTGCATAATTGTCGGTGTAGTTCTTTTTTTGCATATTATTTGGTAAATTTAACTGTGGTACAGCTATTGGGGGAGCCAGCTTGGGATTTTTTATCGGACATGGAATTGCCGATGGCGAACCAGTCGAAATAGGAGTTGGTATTGGTGAGTTGGGTGGTTGTATAATATTGTCGTTACTAGTACCTATTATTGGTGTTTGGGATATCGGTGGCTTTTGGAAAATTGTAATTATGGTTGCTATTTATGCAGTTTCTGTAGGAATAGGCGCTTTTATCGGAATTCTTTTTGATATTTATAATTGACAATCTATAATTCAATATAAAATACATATGAATATAAAACATTATTTACTGGTCGTTGTCACCCTTTTGATAGGGTTGGGGTTTGGTTCGGCACGTGCGGAGGCCTATGTCGGGGAGGATGCACCAACAAAGGCTGAGGTTGAGGCAATGAAGGCGGTGCAGAACCGCCTTAGAAAGGATGTAGACTACCTTTCATCAAGGAACAAGAAAGCCGAAAGGCGAATATCGGAGTTGGAAGGAGAGCGCGCACGGCTGGACTGCAGGATAGACAGTTTGCAGAGAGAGTGTAGTAACCTTTTGGAAGGCCGCAAAGCCGTAATGGACAGCATTGGCCTAACCAACGGAAAGGTCAGGGAAACGGAAGAGAAAATCTCGTCCCGCACGTGGTGGGGCGCATGCGGAATAGTAGCGCTATTGGCAGCCATTGGGGCTGTTGTGTGGGCATTCCGCAGTAAATACAGGCGGGGCTCGCAATCGATTGACGATGTGCGCGAGGCTCAATCTTCGCTAAAAGAGGCGCAGGAGCGCATCAGCAAGGCGCAGGAAAAGATGCAGGAAGAGGTAATACGGCTAGATAACAAATTAGTTGAAATATTGGGTAATCAGCCTGTTGCGGCTTCGCAGACGGCCCCCGATGGCAAGGTGGACCATTCGCTTACATTGAAGGTTGCTGATGAGATTGCTCGGATAGAGCTGAATATGTCGCGCATGGACCCTTCGGTTAAAGGATACAAGCAGCTGGCAAAAGCCGTGGAGCGCATCAAGGACAACTTTAAAGCCAATGGCTACGAAATAGTAGACATGCTTGGGAAGCCCTATAACGATGGGATGAAGGTGACGGCCAATTTTGTGGCGGATGAAAGCGTGGAGGAAGGCAAACAAATCATAACAGGCATAACAAAGCCGCAAGTTAATTACAACGGGCAGATGATACAAGCAGCCCAAATAACAGTTAGTCAGAACATTTAAATCTAAACAAAAGCAATATGGCAAGAAACAAAATAGACTATGGCATAGACCTTGGGACAACAAATTCGGCAATTTGCCGCATGGAAAAGGGCGAGCCTGTTACAATCAAAACAGACGTGCTGAAAGATACGATGCCCTCGTGCGTATCGGTGAACAAAAAAGGTTCGATAAGAGTGGGCGACGGGGCGTATAACACGATGAAGCAAGACAAGCGCCGTGCCACAAAGTCGTGGCATAAAGAGGCTTCTAATACATACGTTGAGTTCAAACGAACTATGGCAACGGATACGCAATATCAATGTAGTAACCTGAACAAAAGTTTTTCGTCGGAGGAGTTGTCGGCGGAAGTACTGAAGACCCTAAAGTCGTTTGTTACGGACGAGACCTTTGGCTCGGTTGTCATCACAGTTCCTGCTAAGTTCACCGTCAATCAAAAGACTGCTACCCTTGAGGCTGCAAAGATGGCGGGTTTTAGGCATTGCGAACTGTTGCAAGAGCCAATCGCAGCCTCAATGGCCTACGGCCTTTCCACTGAAGAAAAGAACGGTTTGTGGATGGTCTTTGACTTTGGCGGAGGGACTTTTGATGCGGCCTTGCTAAAGGTGGAGGATGGCATTATGCAGGTTTTCGACACCGAAGGGGACAACTACCTTGGTGGTAAAAACTTGGACTATGCCATTGTTGACAATATCATCATACCGTATCTGCAAGAAAACTATGCGGTGGACGGCTATTTGCAGGATGCAGAGAAGAAGGATGTGCTACGCGATGCCATGAAAACATATGCTGAGGAAGCAAAGAATCAGCTCTTGTTCAAGGACCATGAGGATATTGTATCCAACTTGGGCGACCTTGGCGAAGATGAGGATGGCGAGGAGATAGAGCTGGACCTGACCTTGACGCAGGCACAAGTGTTTGAAGTGATGCGCCCGTACTTTCAGAAGGCAGTGGACATCTGCAAGAAGCTTTTGCAGCGCAACAACCTCAGCGGTTCCCAAATAAGCAAGCTTATCCTTGTTGGTGGTCCAACGCATTCGCCGTTGGTTCGCCAGATGCTTAGGGAGCAGGTTACCCCGAACGTGGACACTTCCATCGATCCGATGACAGCGGTGGCAACTGGCGCGGCATTGTATGCCTCGACCATAGATGCGGTTGTTGACGAGAAGGAGATTGCTGGGGACGTTAAGTTGGAGGTAAGCTACGAATCCACTTCGGTAGAGCAGACGGAATGGGTAAGTGCAAAGCTTGCAGCCGGGGGCCAATACGCCAAAGTGCTGGTGGAGTTTGTAAGGAGCGACAAGGCTTGGTCGAGCGGCAAGGTGGAAGTTGATGCCACAGGAAATGTAATAGAGGTAAACCTATTGGAGTCGAAGCCCAACTCGTTTGCCATTGTAGCATACGACGAGCAGGGGAACAGGGTGCCGTGCTTCCCTCAAGAGATTACCATCATTCAAGGTTCAAAAGTCGGGGCTGCTCCACTTCCGTACAATATTGGCATTGCCACATGGAGCGATGTTAAGAAACGCCCCGTCTTCCGGATGGCAAAAGGGCTTGAGAAGAACAAACCGGTGCCTGCCGTAGGCGTGGTCAACGACCTTAAGACAACAAGCAGGCTTCGCCCTGGGGTAGAGGGAGATGAACTGAAAATCTCAGTATACCAAACCGATGACTTTAAAGAGGCAGAGGGGAGGAGTGCTTCGTTGTATGAGTATGTTGCGGATGTGGTTATTACAGGAGAGGATGTGGATGCACTGATTGCCGAGAATTCGGCGGTGGATGTTACGTTAAAGGTCGACACCTCGGAACAGATGACGCTAGAAGTGCATTTCCTAGCAACCGACACCACAGTAGAGAAACAACTCGACACGAGCCGCAAACAGTCGATAGAAGACGCCAGCCAAGTTGTGGATAAAGGCTTGATAGAGGCCAAACGTAGCTTGACCCGTTTGGGTAAGGATGGTATTGATGTTGGTGCGCTGCAGCAGAAATTGGATGCAGTGAAGGACGAGGCAGCCAAAAGTTCGGAGAAGAAGGCTGTGCTGCAACATCTCAAAGAGGTTCTCCGCGAGATAGAAGACCGGGACGATGCCAGGGAGTGGAGCCGGGTTGAGGCAGACCTGCGCAGAGAGTTCGATCGGCTTGAAAAGGCGCAAAATGATCTAGGAGACGCCAAGACAGCCCAAGCTGTGGAGCAGCTACGTCGCCAGACCGATCAGGTTATTGGTAGTAGGGATGCCAAGATGGGGCGGGAGACGTTGGATCAAATCGTTCATTTATTTGTACACCTAACACTTCTATATCAATGTGTCGGCTGGATTGAACGCTACAATGACAGGTTTGATGCAGTAGGGTGGACCGACCCTGGTCGCACCCGCCAATTGCTGAACCGCGGCATGGAGGCAATTGCAGACAACCCCACTGTGGAGGTTTTGCACCCTATAGTTTGCAGCCTAATTGACTTGTTACCCGACGACGAGAAGGATAATGCCAACGGCCTGCTTAAATAAATAAAACCATTCCGCCTTTGATACAAAATACCAAAGGCGGAATGATTCCAACCACAAAGGCAATCGGATATGTTGTACAACAAGAAAGACAAAATCGGCCAATATACAGTAGTCTTTCAGCACAAGGAAGGCCTTTGTGCCGAGACTTACCGCGTGAAAGGTCCGGATGGAAAGACTCGTTTTCTAAAGCTTATCAATTGCGCCAAACTTGGCAGAAGTCAGGTTGATGATAATGGTCACATAGTGGAGGTTGAGATTTCGAAATGCCTCAACCATCGCAATTTGTGCAAATACATCGACTCGGGGAGCATAATGGTTGGCGGTGGCCAGCGCACCTACCTTGTGACGGAGTTTGTTAGCGGAGAAACCCTTGCGCAAAGGACCATGCGCAACGACAGCATCAGCGTCTACGACATAAAGCGGATTGCAAAATCGGTGTTGTCGGCTTTGGATTTTTTGTACAGCCAGAGCAATCCAATAGTACATGGTGAGGTGACAATACAAAATGTTATGCTCAATCTAGTAGGAGGGTTGGAGGACTTGAAGTTGATAGACTTTGGCCACGCTCGATTCCTAAGCCAGATGCCGGAAAAGCCTGATTTGAAAGAGATGAACCCGTTCTATCTAGCCCCAGAAAGATTTTCTGGAGTGTGTCAGGTACAGTCGGATTTGTATTCAGTAGGCGCTATGATGTACCAATTGTTGTATGGGAGGCTGCCGTGGTTTGTGGATATGTCGAGAGTTAAGGGCGATGTGGTGGAATGCATCTTAGCGGAGAGAGAAAAGCCCTTGAATCTTCCCACGACAGATATATTTGAGCTAGACGAACAATTCATCAACTGCATTTGCAAAGCTTTGAGCTATGATGTGGAAGACCGTTTTCAGACGGCAAAGGAGTTCATACAGGCAATTGATGGGGAGATAAAGGTGGAACGTTGTGATACGCGGCGGAAAATCAAGATTGAAGAGGGGGAAAAAGAGAAGAAGGGCGAAACTTCGTTCTTGACGAAAGTTGAGGGCCCCGGCTTTTCGGCCATTGCGGGTATGGATGAATTGAAGCGGCAGATGATGGAAGAGGTAATAGAACCTTTGCACAATCCAGAGGAGTACAATCGGTATGGGGTTAGCATACCCAATGGGATGTTGCTCTATGGCCCTCCGGGTTGTGGAAAGACGTTCTTTGCCAAGCACTTTGCCGAAGAGGTTGGCTTTAATTTTAAGCAAGTTACACCAGCTACGCTAAAGAGTAAATGGATAAATGCCACGCAAGAAAACATAGCGGCAATGTTCAAAGAGGCCGAGGATAATGCTCCTACCATAATATTTATTGACGAGTTGGACGACTTGCTGAAAGATCGTGCTTTGGCTGAAGATAAGGGCATGTCCGGAACAAACGAGTTCCTTGCCCAAATGGACAGGCCTGGAGAGAAGGGTATTTTTATCATCGGGGCCACGAACAAGCCTGAAGTGCTGGACTCAGCAGCGCTCCGTGCAGGCCGGCTGGAAAAGAAATACTACATAGGTGTGCCGGACAAAGCGGCACGGGAGGCATTGTTTAGGCTGTATCTTGAAAAACGTCCGTACGACTTTGGAATAGATTATGGCAAGCTTGCCGATATGACAAACAACTATGTGTCGGCCGATATACAACTGATTGTGAACAATGCAGCGCGGGTAGCATTGAAAGCCCGTGGCCGAATAACCATGAGTATGTTGGTTGAGACCATTGGCAAGACAAATCAGTCCATTTCGGATAGCGAGCTGGCTAGATATGAGCAAATAAGGGCAGAGATGAATAGAGAAACAGCTGATATACCGAAACGCATTGGATTTTAAAACAGGAAGAATATGAATAGAAAAGAGCTGATGCTGAAAACTACATTCGCATGTATGGCGTGCGATGGTGACATTGCAGAAGAAGAAATTGAATTGCTGCGAGGACTTGTTGCCGACACGGATTTGTTTGTTGGTTTGGATATTGAAGCCTCATTGAAACAGTATGTGGATGCTATCAATCAAAAAGGGGCTGCTTTCCTGGACCAGTATTTGAATGAAGTGGCGGTGGGCGAGCTGTCCAAGGATGAGCAGATGTGCTTGGTTGACTTGGCATTTAGGACCATTGAGGCAAATGGTAGCATAGAGTATTCCGAGGTGAAATTCTTCAAAAAGATTCGCGCCAGGTTGACACTAACAGATGAGGAAATCTTAGCAAGATATCCCGATAAAGAAGACTTCCTACAGCCAGATATAAATGTTGCAGCAAAGTTGGAGTGGAATAATGCAACTTTTGCAGCGATAACGTTGTAGGTGGTGATACCCCCGCTTGGGCAGAGTTAAATTGAAGGCAGAGAGCGTCATTTGTTGAGAGTAATCGGCTTTTGCTTGTTTGCAAGAGCCGAAGGTTTCGCCGAGGCTAGTGATTGGATTGTGGCCGTTGTGTTTTTGAGCGGAGGTGGGGCGCAAATTGTTGTGATAAGACAAAAACAAATACAAAAAAAAGCAAAGCCATTAGGCTTTGCTTTCATTTATTTCTAACCTTTGTAGCGGGGGCCGGATTCGAACCAACGACCTCCGGGTTATGAGCCCGACGAGCTACCACTGCTCTACCCCGCAATCCTTAATTCTTCTGTCGAATTCGTTTGCAAAGATACGGACATTTTTTGATATGGCAAAATTATAGGCTTGAAAAAATCAATCTTTAACACAACGACATGTCAATATCAGTTGGATAGAAAAATGTTTTAACACTCATCAAGTTTCTTTATGGGTGAATAATATAGGGCGATGCTTACCAAGGAATGTTAAAATTGAGGATAAAGTTGAATCGGCTTGAGTTTCTGACGTGAGGGAGGAGAGCTAAGGATGACGGGGAGCAGTACAATAAATTGCAAAGATGCCGCGTTATGGAGAGAAGTAGAAAAAACAGTTTGTAACCTATGAATGCTATCACCATCTTATGGGCCGATGACGAGATTGACCTGCTCAAGCCGCATATCCTCTTCTTGAAAGAACGTGGATACGAGGTTATCGCAGTGACCAGTGGTGCTGAGGCACTGGACGAGCTTGACGACAACCCCAATGGTATCGACATTGTGTTTTTGGATGAAAACATGCCAGGGCTCAGCGGCTTGGATACGCTGAACCGGATAAAGTCGAAATACTCGCAGGTGCCCGTTGTGATGATTACCAAGAGCGAAGAGGAACATATCATGGACCAGGCACTCGGTAGCAAAATTAGCGACTATCTTATCAAGCCGGTGAATCCCAACCAGATACTCATGGCCATCAAAAAGCATACCGATGCCAGCCGCCTACAGAGCGAGCACTCCACGATGGGCTATCAGCAACAGTTTCGCGAGATAGGCATGGAACTTTCCGGCTGCAGGGATCATGAAGGGTGGAAGCAAATCTACCGCAAGTTGGTTTACTGGGATTTGGAGCTTAGCAATGCTGACGACAAGAATATCCACGACATCTTTGTTTCGCAACGGGCTGAGGCTAACCAACTTTTCTGCAAATACTACGAAAAGAACTACGAGAACTGGCTCAACAGCCCGAATGCGGACAAGCCCATTCTCTCGACTATGGTGTTGCGGGAGAAGCTCTTCCCGCTGTTGCGCGACAATCGGCCCACTTTCCTTATAGTAATAGACAACTTCCGCTACGACCAATGGAAATACCTCCAGCCAGCCATAGAGAAGTACCTGCACACCGTGGAGGACGACATCTACTACTCCATACTACCTACCACCACCCAATTTGCCCGCAATGCCATGTTTGGCGGCTTGATGCCATCGGAAATTGAACGCAAATACCCGCAGTACTGGGTTAATGAGGACCAAGAGGGTTACAAGAACCAATACGAGAACGAGCTACTTGACGAGAACCTACGTCGCAACGGTTTTAATATCAAGCATAGCTACAACAAGGTCATCAATGCCCAGTTCGGCCACCGCATGGTGGAGAATATGTCCAACATGATGCAGAACAAGCTGAATGTGATTATTTACAATTTTGTGGATATGCTTTCTCACGCCAGTACCGATTCCAACATTGTGCGGGAGCTGGCCATTGACGAAAAGGCCTATCGCTCCGTTACACTCAGTTGGTTCGAACACTCGCCGCTAATGGAGGCTTTGCGCTTTTTGAGTGACAAGGATGCGAACGTGGTTATCACCACAGACCATGGTTCGGTGCGGATTGATCGCCCTGTGCGCGTCAAGGGTGACATCAGCGTCAGTGTCAACCTACGGTACAAGCAGGGTAGGTTGCTCGACTACAAGGCCAAGGATGTGTTTGAGGTGAAAGACCCCGCTAGGATTTTTCTGCCTCGCCGTCATATTACTTCGCCTTATATCTTCTGCCGTGAAAACGATTTTTTTGCCTACCCCAACAACTACAACCAGTATGTGCAGTACTACACCAACACCTTCCAGCATGGGGGAGTGTCGTTGGAAGAGGTGCTCATACCATTTATTATCTTGAAGAATAGGCAGGGTTGAGACCAGGTGACCCGAGCACCGAGGCGTGGGGAGTAGAGGGTAAAAAAGTTCGCATTTGAGGAAAAAGTTGTACTTTTGCACCTGTTTTTGCCAAAGAAAGGAACGGACAACGAAGCATGCTGTTAACTGATATTTACCGTCAATCGAAAGTAGTAGAACAACTTGAAGAGGCAATACTGTCGGGGAAAGACAGAATACATGTGAGCGGTATGGTGGGCTCGATGCCGGCTGCAGTGGCAGCTGCGTTGGCCGTGAACCAACCCGACAGGGGGCAGGTTTTTGTTGCGGGCAACAAGGAGGAAGCCTACTATCTGCTGAACGACCTCGAAACTTTGTTGGACGAGACCGATGCTGAATTGGATCGGAAACGGGTATTGCTATTCCCCTCTTCCTACCGCAAGGGGCGCCGTTCGGGTGGTTCTATGGGGCTGGGAGGAAAAGTGGAAGACGATGGTGGCGACCTTTTTGCTACCGACAATGCCAATGTCATGCAACGGAGCGAAGTGGTGAAGCAGTTGAATAGCGGTCGCCGTTTGTTGGTGGTGACTTATCCTGAGGCTTTGAGCGAAAAAGTGGTGTCGAGCAGGACGCTGACCCGTAATACGTTGCTTTTGTCCAAGGGCGCTAAGGTGGGGATGGATCGAGTGATGGAGGTACTGCAGGACTACGACTTTGAGCGAGTTGATTTTGTGGTGGAGCCTGGGCAGTTTGCCGTTAGAGGCGGCATCATTGATGTTTTTTCCTATGCCAATGATCACCCCTATAGGGTAGAGTTTTTTGATGACGAGGTGGAGTCTTTGCGTACCTTCGATCCTGTAAACCAGCTCTCTATCAAGCAATACGACCAAATAAGTGTGTTACCCAATATGGAACGCCGGGCGCAGGATGTGGCAACTGTTGAGGAGAATGTGCCCCTGTTGCATTACTTTGGTAGCAACGACCTAGTGTGGATTCAGGGGCTGATGTTCGTGTGTGAGACTTTGGAGACTACCTTTGCCGAGACAGGGCGTAACGAAAAAATGTATTGCTCTGGCAATGAATTTCTTAAATCGCTGCTACGATGCCGTATTGTGGAACAGGGCAACGGTAGTTATTTCGACAAGGCAGAGCAGTTGGTGACAGAGTCCGCCCCGCAGCCTTCCTTCCATAAGCAATTCGACATGCTTATCGGCACCCTTGACCAGTATTGCGACAAAGGCTACCGCATACTGATTACCACCGCCAACGAACAGCAGCAACGCCGTTTGGAAAAGGTGTTTGCCACAGCGGAGGCAAAAGTGGACGTGATGGCGATAGCCAAAGGCGAGGGCGCCATGGCAAGTAATCCACTTTCGCGCGTGGAGCTATTGGAATGCCAGTTGAGTAATGGCTTTGTGGATGAGGCGGAACGCCTGGTCTGTTTTACCGACCACGAGATTTTTGAACGCTACCACAAATATACTGTCCGCGACTTGAGCGATGCCCACCAAGCGCTGACTCTGAAAGAACTTTTTGAGTTGAAACCCGGCGACTTTGTGACGCATATCGACTATGGGGTAGGTCGGTTCAGCGGATTGGAAAAGATTACTACCAACGGCCACACGCAGGAGGTGATAAGGTTGATATATAAGAATAACGATACCTTGTATATCAGCATTCACGGGCTACACAAAATCAGCCGTTATGTGGGCAAAGAAGGAACCACGCCCACGCTCAACAGATTGGGTAGCAACACTTGGCAGGTGCTGAAGCAGAAAACCAAGAAACAGGTCAAGGATATTGCCAAAGATTTGATAGCGCTCTATGCCAAGCGCAAGGCTTCGAAGGGTTTTGCTTATAGCGCCGACAGCTACTTGCAGGAACAGCTAGAGGCCTCTTTCTTCTATGAGGATACCCCCGACCAGTTCAAGGCTACGCAAGAGGTGAAGCACGACATGGAAGACCCGTCTCCGATGGACCGTTTGGTGTGTGGCGATGTGGGCTTTGGCAAGACCGAAGTGGCTATCCGTGCTGCCTTTAAGGCAGTGTGCGACTCCAAGCAAGTGGCAGTGCTTGTGCCGAATACTATTTTGGCCTTCCAGCATTACAACACGTTCACCGAGAGGTTGAAAGGTATGCCGGTGAACATTGACTACCTCAACCGTTTCCACAATGCCAAGGACAAAAAAGAGATATACCGGAAGGTGGAAGAGGGCAAGATAGATATTTTGATAGGTACGCATGCAATCACAAATAAAAGTCTTAAATTCAAGGATTTAGGATTGCTTATTATTGACGAAGAACAAAAATTTGGCGTGAGTGCCAAGGAAAAACTTCGTCAGATGAAGGTGAATGTGGACTGCCTGACACTTACCGCAACGCCTATCCCGCGGACGCTACAGTTTTCGCTAATGGGTGCTAGGGATTTGAGTGTTATCCGCACAGCTCCTCCAAACCGGCAACCGATACAGACCGAATTGTGTAATTTTGATGAAGAAACCATTCGCGATGCCATACGATATGAGATGTCGCGGGGAGGACAGACCTTCTTTGTGAGCAACCGTGTGGAGAATCTGCCCGAAATGCAGGGTTTGGTCAGCCGTTTGGTGCCTGATGCCCGTGTGGGCATTGCCCACGGGCAAATGGATGGCAAGCAGGTCGAAGAAACTATGATGCGTTTTTTGGAGGGAGAGATAGATGTTCTGGTGGCTACTTCCATCATAGAAAATGGATTGGATATACCCAATGCCAACACTATGATAATCAACAATGCACAAAATTTCGGTCTGAGCGACCTTCACCAAATGCGCGGGCGTGTAGGTCGAAGCAACAAAAAGGCCTTCTGTTATATGCTCATCCCATCCTACAGTGTGCTCACTGAGGATGCTCAAAAGCGCTTGAAGGCTATTGAGGAGTTTAGCACTATTGGAAGTGGATTGAATATAGCCATGCGTGATTTGGATATACGTGGAGCTGGCAACATCTTAGGTGCCGAGCAAAGTGGTTTTGTTAGTGACATCGGCTACGACATGTATCACAAGATCCTTAACGAAGCCATTGAGGAACTGAAGGAAACCGAATTCAAAGAGTTGTTCCGCCAAGAGGTAGAGGAGAGTAAGGAATATGTAAAGGAGTGCGTGATTGAAACTGACTTGGAGGTACTTTTGCCAGATAATTACGTGACTAGTGTGAGCGAACGCCTATTGCTCTACAGGGAGCTCAACGATTTGAGCACGGAGGAAGAATTGGACCGTTACCGCGACCGCTTGATAGACCGTTTCGGCCCCATCCCCCCAGAGACGCAGGAGTTGATTAAAACCATCACCATGCGGCAGATGGCCAAGGAGTTTGGTATAGAGAAAATAGTGCTCAAACAGAACAAGATGGTTCTTTATTTTGTTTCCAACCAGGAGAATCCGTTCTACCGTTCGACCAACTTTGCCAAGATGATACGTTGTGCGCAGAGCCATCCGCAAACGATGCATTTGCGTGAGGCCAAGGGTCGGTTGTCGTTGGTTTGCGATGAGGTTGGTAGCATACAGGATGCTATTGGAAAGATTGTAGAGCTGACGGGCGACAGTGTTGCGTAAGTGCGGCCGAGGCACAGCTTGTGGGAAAAAATATTGGGTAGGCACAATAAAAAAACATTTTTGAGGTTAGTAGGGCGTAGGTGTGAGTGGATACGTGAGTTTCCCCTTATGGGGTACATCAGATGAAATACATTAAAAACACTTTATAACATGAAGAAACTGTTTTTGTTCTGCCTTGTCGCAGTGATGTCGATAGGCGCAGTGAATGCTCAGGAAGCCAAAAAAGATGCCTCAAAGGAGGACCAGCATGGCCCCAAGATTGTCTTCGCTGAGAGAGAACACAACTATGGCACCATTCAAAAGGGAGGTGATGGCAATTGCTCTTTCACTTTCACCAATACTGGTGACGAACCCCTTGTCCTTTCCAGTGTCCGTGCTAGTTGCGGTTGTACCACTCCCAAGTGGACTCAGAAACCCGTTATGCCCGGTAAGGCAGGTGAAATAGGTGTCCGCTACAATACCAACAGTGTGGGCGGTTTTACCAAAACTGTCACCATTACTTCCAATGCTGTCAACGAACCCCGTGTTGTTGTAAAGATTAAAGGCAATGTTATTGCCTCAGACAAGAAATAAAAAGGAAACAACCGTTTATGAGTGACGAATGGCTGCCGCGGTTGTTTCGCTGCGGTCATTCGTGCTTTTTATTAACCAAACATACAAGCAAGATATGCCCAGCATTTCCAAAAAAGGTTTAGAACTGCCCCAGTCCGCAATTCGTAAACTCGTTCCATTCTCTGATGCCGCCAAAGAGCGTGGCATCCATGTATATCACCTCAATATCGGCCAACCCGATATCGAAACACCCAAAGGCGCATTGAAGACTTTGGCTGAGACAAAGATAGGCGTTTTGGCATACAGCCACAGCGCCGGTAACCTCTCTTACCGCAAGAAATTGGTTGAATACTATCACCGTCACCAGATTGAGGTTACTCCTGACCAGATTATCGTCACCACCGGCGGAAGCGAGGCCCTTCAATTCGCCTTCACCGTTTGCTTGAACCCTGGTGATGAGATTATTATCCCGGAGCCCTACTACACCAACTACAACACTTTTGCCAAGTTGTGCGATGCCACAATCAAGACTATCCCCAGTGATATTAGGACCGGTTTTGCGCTCCCTCCTATTGAAGAATTCGAGAAGGCCATTACACCCAATACCCGTGCTATCATGATTTGCAACCCCAACAACCCCACCGGTTACCTCTACACCAAAGAGGAACTTCAGAAGGTTGCCGAAATTGTCAAGAAACACGATCTCTTCCTCTTTGCCGATGAGGTTTATCGTGAGTTCTGCTACGATGGTCATGAGCATTTCAGCGTTATGCAACTTGAAGGGTTGGAGAAGAATGTAGTGCTGTTCGATTCCGTCTCCAAACGCTACAGCGCTTGCGGAGCCCGTGTGGGTTGTTTGATTACCCGCAATGAGGAAGTTTATAGCATTGCCATGCGTTTGGCTCAAGCCCGTCTCTCCCCTCCTAGCTTTGGCCAGATTTTTGCTGAGGCAGCAGTGGACACTCCGCAAGAATATTTCGATGCCGTCAGTAAGGAGTATGTGGCGCGCCGCAATGTCATTGTTGAAGGCATCAACAAGATTCCCGGATGCTACTGTCCAAATCCCAAAGGCGCTTTCTACACGGTGGTCGACCTCCCTGTGGATGACAGTGACAAATTCTGCCAGTGGTTGCTCACCGACTTCAATTACAATGGTGAGACCCTGATGATGGCCCCGGCTACCGGTTTCTATGTCAATCCGGAGAGTGGTCGTCACCAAGCTCGCATCACCTATTGTCTCTGCATTGAGGACCTCAAGCACGCCGTGAAGTGCCTTGAGGAGGCTTTGAAGGTTTACCCTGGTAGAACCAACAAGTAGAATCAATAGTAGGTAAGTGCCCGCAGAATAAAGGAAAGGACGATTCTTTGGGTCGTCCTTCCCTTTATGTTGTATGGTGTGGAATGATGCTACTTGGTAAAACTTTCTTTGTCTCGGCAAAACTGTGGCTGACACTTTTTTCGAGGTGTCAGCCATTTTTCCATCTTTGTTATGCCCCAAAGATATACTATCATGGGCAAGGATAGTTATTTTGCTAGGTAGCAATAAAAATGATGCGAATGGGTAGGCAAATATTACCAATAGCGGCATACGTTACCAGCGTGCCGGTGGTAACGAACCTGCGGTAGCCCGCGAAGCCTACGACAGGATAGTGGTAAGTGCGGCGCACCAATTCTCCGAGGCTATGCAGGGTAGCATGCAAAGTCTCAGAGACCTCATGCAAGCAGTGTACGAAGCCGAAGGGCGCACACCTTTAACCTATTGGTGGGTTGTAGGTGGGTTCGTCTTTTTGTTTACGTTTTGTTTACTTTTCTTTTACTCTTTGTTTACCTAACCTAAACAAAAGGTAAATAAAATGTAAATGAAACCTAAACAAAAGGTAAACAAAAAGGCGACCTTACCCATACTTTGCCACTCGGGCATGGACTATCCACTCAGGCGGAACACACTTGCAGATGTCAACATTCTTGGCGGAGTATTAAAGGATATTGCACTTTTTTTCAAGTGGTCACCACGGTTCGCCTTATGCTTAGGTACTACAAGGTTTTTATCGTATTCGTGAAAAATCCTGACAGAACATGAAACTAGAGCATCGCCAATGAAAGCGCCAGCAGAACCGACACTTTTCGATTAGGGGGGGGCTTACTTTTCAAGAAGGAATGCCCGAAGTACAATTTTATTGGACCTCGGGCATGTGTGGTATGTCTTTTTGAGTTTTCGGACAGCAATCGTTTTTTTTTGAGTTTTACCTAACAGTAATAGGTGTGGAACAATAAAATACCGTGTATTGCCGTTGGTGTGGCAGAAAGGGATAAACTATGGAAAGAGAGCAACGCCGCATGCTGATAATACAGGCTTGCATCGACCACCAAAAAAGCGTGGCGGATATTGCTAGGCATGAGATGTGCTCAGCACAGCAACAGAGCAACGACTATGGTGCCAATGTGGATAGATACGATTCGTATCGCACCAAAATGTTGCGTATTAGGGATATGTATGCAAAACAACTCTCCAATGCCAATGCCAGCATACGGGTGTTGCAGGAGTTGCTGAGGCTAGCTCCGATGCAGGTAGCTGACCACGGTGCGATTGTCATAACCAACAAACAGAATTTTCTTTTGGGTGTTGGCATCGGAAAGTTCCTAGTTTCGAGCGAAACCTCCGGCATGGATCAGCAAAAGATATTCTACGCTATCAGCGCACAGTCACCTGTCAGTATGGCCTTAAAAGGAAAGAGGGTGGGGGATGTTGTTATCTTTAACGGGGTAACGCAGGAAATTATCGAAATCCTTTGAGGGGCCATGCTTTCTGCTAGTGCAGGCACTAGGTGATGCCCCATTGAAGGATATGGCTAATTCCGCAAATCTCGGGCTAGTTCCTTTTTCAGCTCCTCGAACCGCACGAAACCATGGTGGCAGTTGTCTTTCCATACAACAGTCCCGTAGTTAGGGAACATTTTCAGCAGAGGCTTGTGGTCGCCGAGAAGTTCGTCGTCGGTACTGAGGGCAAAATGCAACTGACCGTTGGCAGGCTTTAACTGGCGGAACACGTTTTGGTCAAAGTCCTCATATTCTTTTAGCCGGCGTGCAATATTCCCTTGCGGGTCTTTAGCGGGGAGTGTAAGGTGGCAACGTATGGTGTCCAAAATATCTCTGACGGGGTTAATACACCAGATGGCACCCGTATAAAAGTTGCAGCAACAAAGGGCATAATAGCCTCCGGTGCTACTGCCAAGGATAATGTCGGGACTTTCTTTTGCCACTGATTGTCTTAATTGGTGATAAACCTCTTGCGGGGCAAGTCGGTTGTAGTCGAAAGTAGGTGATACGATGCGCTCTTTCGGAAACATTGCTTGAAGTTTCTTTGCTTTTATGGCGTTGCCGCTAGAGCCGTAGCCGTGGATGTAGAATAAGGTCATTGGCACTGTGTGGTTATTGTCTGACGGTCGACCAGTGTTGTGTAAAATCTGGGCCCCGCAACCAATTGGCACAATAACGTTGGCTTGTTTTTTTTATTGTGGTGATAGCCTACTACCGAGAAGAATATCAGCAAAATTATGCGAGAATGTTTACCATGTCAGAAATATTTTGTACTTTTGCACTTCTAGGGATGGCAGAGCAGGTGTGCTTTTAATTTCTGCTAGAGGTAGGAAGGCAGAAATCAAATGAGTTGAAGCTAGGTCACCTAGCGGCCAAAGGCCCTTAAATAACAGCAACAATGATTGACATCAGACAGATTATCGGAGCTTTCCTTGTACTTTTTGCCATTATCGACATTACTGGTTCTATTCCTATTTTCTTGTCGCTCAAACAGAGTGGCAATAAGTATCATCCACTATATGCCGCTCTCATCTCCTTGGCTATCTTTGTGGTGTTCTTTTTTTTGGGAGATGCAGCGTTAAGGCTTTTTGGAGTTGATATACAATCCTTTGCTGTAGCTGGCTCCATTGTTCTCTTTATCATGGCTTTTGAAATGATTTTAGGTGTGGAGATTTTTAAGAATGACCCTGCCGGTGGCGGTTCTACTGTGGTGCCCATTGCCTTTCCGCTAATTGCCGGCCCCGGCGCCCTAACCACCATCATCTCCCTACGTGCCGAGTATACCGATGTTAACATTCTGATAGCTTTGGTGCTCAATGTTATTATTGACTATTTGGTATTGCGCTATATTGCCAAATTGGAAAAGTTGCTCGGGGCCAATTTGATCTCTATTTTACGTAAGTTCTTTGGTGTTATTCTGTTGGCAATTGGTGTCAAGTTGTTTACTACCAACTTGGGTAGCATCATTCACTCGCTAAATTTGTAACACGGTAGTGCATTGATTTTCAGTAGCCATATATTTTTACTCTATTTCCTGCCATTTTTTCTGTTGGTTTACTTTGTTGTGCCTTCCAAATGGCGCAATCTCGTGCTGTTGGCAGGCTCGGTATTCTTTTACGCATGGGGTGCACCGGATTTCATATTTGTGCTACTGACTTCCACTGTTGCCAACTTCTACTTGGTCAAGGCTATGCACAGCGCCCATCGGCAAAGTGTTAAAAAAGCGTTTTGCGTTCTGGCTATTCTGCTCTGTCTTGGGTTGTTGGCATATTTCAAGTATGCCAATTTTTTTGTTGATAACATCAATGCACTACTATCGACCTTGGGTTTGGTCACTATGGCTTGGACCAAGGTGATGTTGCCAATAGGCATCAGTTTTTTTTCTTTCCAGTCGATAACTTATGTAGTGGACACCTATCGGGGCGTCAATGAGCCTATGAAACGTCTTATCGACTACGTGGTCTACATCATCATGTTTCCCCAACTTATTGCCGGTCCCATCATTCGTTACACTGATATTGCCGACCAGATAACTGCCCGGCGTTGCTTGCGTTGGGAGGAATGTCTGCAAGGATTTTACCGCTTTACTGTGGGTCTTTGCAAGAAGGTGTTGGTGGCTGATGTGATTGGCCGCACGGTAGACATTACGTTGGGAGGCGATATTGCAACTATGGACACAGGTACGGCATGGATTACCATCATTGCCTACACCATGCAGCTCTATTTCGACTTTTCCGGCTATAGCGACATGGCCATTGGCTTGGGCCGTATTATGGGTTTTAAGTTTCCTGAAAATTTCGACAATCCGTATAATTCTGCTAGCATCACCGAGTTTTGGCGCCGTTGGCACATCACTTTAGGCTCCTTTATGCGCAATTACCTCTATATTCCTTTTGGTGGCAACCGTCACGGCAGGGTGCGGACCTGCATTAACCTTTGGGTAGTCTTCCTATTGAGTGGTTTATGGCATGGGGCTAGCTGGAATTTTGTTATTTGGGGTGCCTATCACGGCTTTTTTTTGGTAGCCGAGCGTATTGTTGGCCATCGTACCCAGCCACAGGAGAGAAAGAATCCATTGAGGGTATTTGTTACTTTTGTCGTTGTAACTGTCGGTTGGGCTATCTTTCGTATAGAAGATTTACCAACATGCTGGCTCTTTATTCGCCGGCTCTTCTCCTTCGACTTTTCTGGCTTTGCTTTATTGGAGCATCCGCAATATTATGCAATGTTGCTTCTGGCTCTCGTTTTTTCTTTTCTTACCCTCTTTCCCTTTGGCAAAAAGCTGGAACGGATTGTGTTTTACACCAACTATTCCCCAAGTTGGCATATCCCAGTTTGGGGAATCTGTTGTCTGCTACTGATATTTTGCGTGGGTGCGCTCACTGCTACCGATTTTAGCCCTTTTATCTATTTTAGATTCTGATGGATAGGATACCCAAGATATTATGTTTGACCACAATGGCTCTCTTTTTGCTGGCAATCCTGCAAGGGGCAACCCACTTCCTCCCCGTTAGGCAACTGAAGGGTGCCTATTTGGGTGCCGAGCGGCCTAGGCTGACGGTGGCAGACTTTGTCTCTGGTAGTTATCAGCATGGGTTGGACCAGTATGTTAAAGAGCATCATGGGTGGCGCGAGTGGTCGGTTCGGATGTACAACCAATACCTCTGGACGGCCTACCACCGTTCCACCAATCCTAACTCCGTGTGCTTGGGACAGGAAAACTACTTGTTTGAACCTTGGTCGGTAGACGAGTATTACACCGGCTGCTTCAGCCATTTCTATCCCGACAGTATTCCCGAGAGCGAAAGAGAACAAATTTTTCTCAGACGAATGAGTCGGCTAGGCAAGGTGCAGGCCATTCTTGAGGAGCAGGGGGTACATCTTTTCCTTGTATTGTTACCTGGGAAAGAGTGGATTTGTCCGCAGTACTTGCCCAACCGTGATGGCGGTCGTGCTGATGGGCAACTCCGGGCCTACAGCACTTATAGCCGTTTTGCCGGCTCCTACGGCATCCGCTATATCGACATCTGCCATTGCTTTGACTCCCTCAATGGCCGGACGTCCTATCGGCTTTTTACCCAAACCGGCACTCATTGGAGCAATATCGCAAGCACATACGCATTCGATTCGGTTATGCACTTCATGCAGACTTTTGGTCCTGCGATACGTCCTGTTACGCTCGGCCAACCATATAAGGACCGCACTCGTGAACCTGACGCCGACTTGGATGAACTCCTCAACAAAATGTTCCATATTCCTACTGAACGCAACCAGTACATCGATGTTACACTCGGTGACCCTATTGCAATGGGAAATCCTTCGCTAGTGGTTATTGGAGATTCTTTCTTTTGGAATATCCTGTATAATTTCCCGGTGCAAGAAATCTTCTCCAATTTCCGATACTGGTACTATTTCAGCACCATTTACTACGACTCCAATCATGCAAGTGTGGCCGATATTAACTTAGTTGAAGAGCTGCTTGGTTCCGATTATGTGATGCTCTCCTACAGTCCAGTCCAACTTTATGATATGGGTAATGGGTTTGTCGACAGGGCCCTCTTGGAATTATGCTACGACCCCGATGAGATTGAGTTGGTGCGTAGTCGACTTGCCGCTGATGGCATTTCTGCCCAAAGCATTGAGGAATGTCTCTATCGCAATATGGAGCAATATTTCCCCGAGTTGGGCGCTCCTGGGGTACCTACAGTCCGTTGCTCCCGGCTTCGTAAATGAGAACGTCTTCCATTACTAGATGGGCAATAAAATATGCAGTTTCCCGTTACTAGATGCATGAGAAAATTCTTTGTTACATTTCTCTTGTTCTTGCCTCTATTTACAGTGGCGCAAGAATTTGATTTTGCTAAAAAAATTGGCGGCAACACCCTCTATTTTACCATTCTTACCACTGGCGGGAAAAACGGTCCCACAGTCGGAGTCTGCTTCCCTGGCACAGAGGAAAAGCCTTGGAAGGGCTACAGTAAGCCACGTGGACAAGTCGCAATCCCCGATATAGTCACCCCAGACAGGTCCAAAAATAAAAATGCCGATTCTGAGGATGACGACACCACCGCCTACAAGGTTGTTTCTGTTTGCTATAATGCTTTTCAAGGTTGTGACCACATCACCAAACTGGTTCTCCCCAATACCATCAATAGAATTGAGGAGTATGCATTTGACGGATGCAAACGCATCGAATATATCGTTTGTGAGGCCCAGAATCCGCCTCGTCTCGATGAGTCTTCTTTCGATAAGGTGGATATCAATATTCCACTGCGCGTTCCAATAGGCACTTACGAAAAATACAAACAATCACTAGGTTGGCGTGTTTTTACCGAAATCCTCGAATACTGATTTCCCCTGTTGCCAATTTTAGGTTAGGCCGGTCCAATGGAACTGACTGGTGTAATGAAATTTAAAATTACGGTTTATGATACACGCCCATATATCCTCCGGATTCCTTTACGCTAATATCTATCCGGGTATTGCCGAAGGACTCGACTTTCTCCGGCAGGTATCTCCCGACATCGCCCCTGGGCGCTATCAACTATCGGGCGACAACTATGCCAATGTCGACCTTTATACTACCGGAGAGGTTAATCCGCTCGGCTACGAAGCCCATCGTAGGTATATCGACATTCAATTTCTTCTCTTTGGGGAAGAGGAAGTTAAGGTGTGTAATATCAGTGAGATTGATTGTATTTCCCAGTACGATCCCGGTCGTGATGTTGCGTTTTTTCGTCATGCAGACCCCTCTGCTCGCGTCAGATTGGGTAACGGCTATTTTGCCATTTTTTTTCCACACGATGCCCACGAACCCCAACATTGCATTTGCAATCCCGCTCCTGTCAAAAAAATTGTCGTAAAAATAGCCGTCGGAAATTTTCATGCGGCTGATATTCAACAATAGTTATAGAAACTCGCTATGCAAGATATGATAGTATACACTCTTGCCAACAAAAACGGAATGACTGTCCGCATCACTAATTACGGCGGCCGTATTGTTTCGCTTCTTGTTCCCGACCGCAATGGCAAGTTGAAGGATTTGGTGCTTGGCTTTGACAGACTAGAAGACTATTTGCGTGAGAATCATCAAACCGATTTTGGTGCCGTTATTGGCCGTTATGCCAATCGTCTTGGTGACGGTAGGGTCACCATTGCAGGTACGACCTATCAGTTGCCGCAGAATAACGGTCGCCATTGTCTGCACGGCGGACCTGTAGGTTGGCAATACCAGTTTTTTGATGTTGATAGCTATACAGGCAATGCGCTTACGCTTAGTTTGGTTAGCCCAGATGGCGACAATAATTTCCCTGGAGAAGTTCATGTATGTTTAACCTATACCGTCACCAACGACAACAGGTTGGACATCCGCTATTTTGCCACCACCGATGCTCCCACCGTTATCAACATGACCAACCATAGCTATTTCAATTTAAATGGCGACAGTGATACCACAATTCTCAATCACTTCCTCACAATTGATGCCGACCAATATACTCCTATTGACGACACATGCCTACCTATTGGAAAGAAAGAGTCTGTTGTTGGAACTCCATTCGATTTCCGCGTTGCAAAGCCTGTGGGAAAAGATATGGGTGTCAACAATATACAACTTCGTAATGGTAATGGTTATGACCATAATTGGGTGCTCAACACCCGTGGTGACATAACAAAGCCCTGTGCCCGTGTTGAGAGTCCTGTTACCGGCATCGTGCTTGAGGTTTTTACCACTGAGCCAGGTTTGCAGGTCTATACAGGCAACTTCCTCGACGGCAGCGTAATAGGCAAGAACGGGGTTGCCTATCAACAGCGTGCCGCAATCTGCCTCGAAACCCAAAAGTATCCCAACAGTCCCAACAATTTTTGGCCCGAGTCCAATGCTTTTCTCAATCCGGGCCAGGCCTACAATAGCCATACCATATTTTCTTTCTCTACGCATTAATCTTCTCTTCCTCAGCTATCCCCATCTATAATACTCCCGGAATTTTAGACAACCGCATAGGTTGCAGAAAGAAAAATT
>CAZAAK010000032.1:0-23871 GCA_964483145.1 uncultured Bacteroidaceae bacterium | reverse complement strand
GAAGTGTCAGCCCTAATTTTGGTCAGCCGAAAAGTTTTACCGGACAGCAATAAATCAGAATAATACAAGGTCAAGCACTCAAGGAAAACGGGTGCTTGACCTTGGTTTTTGCCGGCTGCGAGCAGGCCGGACTTTTTTCAGCCAACATACAACGGTTTACAACTGCTAGAATATTGGCAAGGATTACGGTTGCCGCATTGTTTTTTTCATTTTCTTGCCCACAAAATTCCAAGTAGGCATTTTCTTAAGCGTGCTCCGCACAGGCTGTATATTCCACACCAGAAAAACAATCAGCACAGCCACCCCAATAATGCACGTAAGGCCATAGAGCTGGCGAATGCTTATCATAAGCAGGCTAGAAGCATCGTAAGGGAGGCCGCGTGCCATATTTTCTGCCAACTGGTGCCGAAGCCCATGGCTATAGAGACCAGAGCACATGGTAGAGACTGTGCCGTTTCGTATGAAGCCCGCCATAGTAAGACCCATAAAAAAGTGTTGGAAGGGCATGAGCTCCTCCAGATAGAGGGTGAGTGTGCAGAAGAAGATGGCATTGCCAAAAGATCGCAAAGCAATGGGCAAATAGAGCGCCTGAATGTCGAGACCTGGGTCGATAAGTAAATACATCATCACGGGGTACGCCGCCATGCATGCCACGCCCACGGTGAGAAGATGCGTCCAACGGTGTTGGAGCACTTTGAACCAAAAGAGGCAAAAGAGGCACCCTGCCACAGCCGACACCCCCTCCACGAAGTTGAATACATTGGTGCTGACCAGCCCGAAATGAAGCACACTGCCTGTAAAGGCCGGCTGCAGCACCTTGGACGTACTGCCCATAAACTCCACAAAGGCAAAGAGAATGAGTAGCAGTACAAGCCTGCTGTACTTCCATGCGCCAGGGTCGATATAGGGGTGGCGTATGTGCGTCATGCGGTGGATACAAAGGAATAGGGTAACGCAAAAAAGCACCAAGTCGGCACGCAACACCTCGCTATCGAACCAATTGTAGTACTCGCCATAGTTGAAAAAGAAGATAAACTCTATGAGCAGAGCCGACCACAGGAGGCATCCCAAATAGTCGACACTAACAAAAGGCAGAGGTTTCATAAAGCGGAAATCGTGTGTGGTGACGAATACCACAAGCGCCACAAGGAGCAAGAGAGCTGTCATCATATAGTTCATGATGCGCCAGTCCTGAAAGATGTATATCAGATGTTCGCACACCCATGGCGAGAACGATATGTTGCCTAGCACCATGCAATAAAGTAAAGGGAAGAAAATGGTAAAGTCGCGCTTGGGGGTCATCCACAACTGGATATTGCTCATACACTCAAAGCATCCGCAAAGCTTAAAGAAGCCTGCCAGATAGCCCAAAATACACATCACGGGCACAGAGCCGGTATGCATAATCAGGCAATTACAAAGCGCCACCATGATGGCAGCATTGAGCAGAAGCCGGCGGTTGGTAAAGGCAAACTTCATGCGGAAGAGGAACGGGAACGGCATATTGTTGCCCACCACATTGCACATAACAATCATAAGCACATCCTCGCGCATCAGACTATAATGCCCCATAACATGACTCACCGACCCGCTATAAATGCCTCCCGAGAGGAGAAATATAAAAGCGAAGACAAGATATATCCAGGGTTGGAGCCTGCGCGGCACATACCCGTTGAAGGAGGGAACCCGGAAGGGCCCCGGTGTCATAGGAACGCCGTGCATTACTTCAGTACTTTGGTTTCCACATTCAACCCTGCACGCAAGAGGGCTACCTGCCCAGCATCGTTGTCTTTGGTGAGGACGATGCGCACTGGCACCCGTTGCTCTACCTTAACAAAGTTGCCGGTTGCATTGTCCACGGGAGTCATAGAATAGGCCGAACCCGCAGCAGCCGACAAGGACTGTACCCGCCCATGGAACACCACTCCGGGAATAGCATCAGCGGTGATTTCCACTTTCTTGCCAACCGCTATGGCTCGTAGCTGAGTCTCGCGATAGTTGGCCTCTACCCACACATCGTTGTCCTTCACGATGCGTGCAAGCATCTGGCCAGGCTGGACAAGCTGACCTACATGGATGTCCTTACGGCCCATCACCCCATCGCAAGTGGCTACAATAACCGTATAGGAGAGGTTTAAACGGGCCAAATCGAGCTTGGCCTCAGCCACGCTCTCGCTAGCCCGCGAACTACCTAGTTGATGGTTCTGCACTTGCTGCACACTGGCAGCCGACTGTTGGCGGCTGACGGCCTGCTCGTACCGTGCTTTGGCTCCAAGGTAGCGCGCATGGGCATTGTCGTACTGCTGACGCGTTACTGCGTCCTTCTCTAGCAGGGAAGCAAAACGGTCGAAATCTTGCTTGGCATTAAGCATATCCACCCGAGCCTCCTCTATGCCGGCCGCCGCGGTCTGCACATCGCTGCTAGTGGTGGACATGCTGGCCGACACCACCGAGCTACCCGATTGGGAGCCTTTTAAACCAGCCTCGGCCTGAGCCACTTGCAAGCGATATTCGGCGTCTTCGATAACCACAAGTGTGTCCCCTTCCCTCACATGCTGATAGTCCTCAAAACGAATCTCTTTGATAAAGCCTTGCACTCGGGTGTTGATAGGAGTAATGAGGCGATGGACCTGCGCATCATCGGTATACTCCACCCTGCCCCCATGTACAAAATGGCTGAAAGCCCACACGATAGCGCCCAACAACGCCAATACTACCACTACATCATACGTTCTCTTGATTATTTTCTTATTCATTTTGTTCATTATCTTTTCCGTATCTTTAGTTTAGTTCTGTTACGTTCGTATTTTTTGCCATTGCCTTAGATTTCGCCTGCCACATACTTCAACCGATAGTACGCATAAACAATGTTGATGCGTGCATCCACCTCTTGCAACTCGGCATTGAGGCGCAGATTGGAGGCATCGACCATGGCTGTTACAAGATCCAACTGACTAAGGTAGCGTGCATTGACAACATCATAATTCTGGCGTGCCAACTCCACACTCTTCTGCTGTATTTCCAACTCGGTGTAAGTTTGCAGGTATTGCACATATGCTTGCTGCACACTATTGTTGAGGTGTTCGACCTGCAAGGCATGCTGCTCGCGCGCCTGGCGAGTCTCAAGGGCAGCCTGCTTCACACGACGAGAGCTTTTGAAGAGGGATGAGAAGTTATAGTCAACGCCAATGCCCACATACCATATATTGAGGTTTTTGTCTACCGGTGGCAACTCAAAGGTGATAGGCCCGTTTAAATTGTCGACAGCCACCAACGCCACCTTGGGCAAGAGTTCGCTTTTAGCTATCTTTTCTTTTTGCTGAGCCATATCAACGTTGAGGGTGCTCTGCTCCATCAGAGGCGAGTTAGCTGCGGAATGTTGCTGCCAATAGGCTTCGCCTTCTTTGCCATAGGTCCTTTCGCATAGTGTTGTATCGGGGGTGATCCAAACATCCTGCTCCATACCAAGAGTATTACAGAGCTGGTGATTAATAATGCTGCGGTTGTTTCGGAGGGTAGCCTGTCCAAGTTTGAGCGACTCCAACTGCAGCTCGTAGCGGGTGATATCGTTCTTTAGGGCCATCCCCTGCTGTTGTTTAGCCTTGATTTCGGCTATGAGTTGCTCGGTAAGTTTGATATTTTTCCCATATACCTTTAGTCCATTGTCGATCTTGAAAAGCTCAAGATACTGCCCCAAAGCGATGAAGCATGCTTGTTGACGAGTGAGGCGGCCCCCCGCCTCGGCCTGTTGCATGCCTAGCCGGGCAAGTTCGATGCTAGCATTGACAGCCCCACCCGCATACACCACTTGCTTGGCATCGAGGGCAAAGTTGTTGCCGTAATGCGGCGAGGTCTGTTTTTGAAGGTTCGAAAAGTTGCGGTCGGCCAAAAGGGCGTTGCCAATGTAACTCAACGAAAGTTGTGCATTGATATCGGGCAGACGCCCATTTCGGGCTATTTCTATCTCCCTTTGGGCCACCTCCAGCGCAGTTTTCTGCACTTGCAGGTCCTTGCTGTTCTGTTCCACACGCTCAAAGAGCTGACCAATGGTGAGACACTCCTGGGCAAAGCAACCCACACCGCCAAAAAACAGCAGAAAGCTTACACAAATAATCTTCCTTATCATCTGATTTTCATATATTTATTAGTATTTTGCCTTGAAAATTTCGAGGTGCAAAATTACAAAGATTTCGGCACTGGCACGTTTTACATATGGAGCCAAGAATGGACCTTTAGGGAACATGACGATTTCTACCAAAAAATATTGCTGCCCAACGCCGGCCTCGACAACACACAAAAAAATTCCCTTGAATTGAAAAAAAAGCGTAACTTTGCACCTTGAAAGGGACGGGAAATAGGAAGCTACACCACTACGCAAAGAGAAGAACACTAGATGGCAAACAAAAACCACAATGAGACAGCCAACCCACAAACGGCACGCATACTCACCACAGACCTTAACGAATGGCAAGGTGAGATGCAGATGGCCGATTATGGCGCCGTGCTCATCTGCCGGAGTGGGAGTGCGGAAGTACATGTCAATTTCAGGGAATGGGACTTGCACGAAGGCTCCGTGCTCACAGTCTTCCCGGGCGATATTGTAGGTGTGAGAGAAAAGGAGCAATCTTTCGAAGTGGAGATGCTACAATATTCCGCCTCCCTTCTACGCGAAGCCAGCCTACAAATGGAGCAAACAGTTTATTCCTCGCTGCGCGAAGACCGTTGCCGCAGGGAGTGCCCTATGGTAACACACATTGTCGATGCAATCTTTTCGCTACTCAAACTCTACTTTGGGCAACCCGAATGCCAATGTCTCTCACAACTTGTTCTGCTACAGCTAAAATCGTTCTTCATAGGGTTCCACGACTACTTGTTGCGCAACCCGCAATACCGTCCCGATGAGGGTACATCGAAAAGGGTAAGAGACCTCTTTAATGAGTTTATGCGAAGGGTGGAAGCTGACTGCAAAGAAGCAAGAGAGGTAAACTACTATGCCTCACTGATGAACATCACACCCAAATATCTCACCACCATTGTGCGGCAGGTGACGGGCCACACGCCCAAAGAGATAATCGACCACTACGTCATACTACAACTCAAGCTCCACATGAAGCTAAGCCAACAGAACCTAAAAGAAATTGCTTGGGAATACCACTTTTCCGACGTAAGTTTTTTCTGCCGTTACTTCAAAAAACACACCGGAAAGACACCACAGGAGTTCCGGGGGTGATGGAACTTATGCTTTATTGTGGCACATTTCTGCCATACAGCACGCCCACAGCGGAGTTCACCTTGGTCTTAGCCATAAACCAGTAGCCCGATTATATCCGCCCATCTATCATAACTTTCGGAGCAAAGCCGACCACTATTGACCACGCCATTAATCAAAAGTAGGCAGACAAATTCTCGTTTGCAGATTCTCATTCTGCCACATTCCGTTTAGCAAAGATACGGAAAAGGTCAAGCCACGTGAATTTTTGCCCGTAGCGAAGGATGGCTGTACGATAGATTTTGGCGGCAACCCAAGTGCAGAGCGGAAAGGTAACTAGCAATAGCGCCACAGAAAGCGCCACCTGCCAAATAGGCACCCCAAAAGGAATACGAAAAAGCATAGCAACCGGTGAGGTAAAAGGAATAATCGAAAGCCATGTGCTGAGTGTACCGGAGGGCGCGTTGACCATGGCCGGCATCAGTAAAATAGAGAGTATCAGGGGAATGCTTATAGGTAGGGTAAACTGTTGAGAATCAGTCTCGTTGTCCACCAGCGAACCCGCTGCAGCAAAAAGCGATGCATAAAGCAGATAGCCAAGGACAAAATAGAAGACAAAAAGCACTAGAATCAGTCCGAAATTGATGCTTTCAAGACCTTCAATAAGATCTTGGATTTTGTTATCCACACCCATACCCGCCTCGTATTGGGCAGATGCGTACTGAGCAGCTTCGTACTGGTTGGTGGCCTCGGTGCCTTTGGTAGAAATTTCGGTAATATGGCGACTCTCAGCCTGTTCAAAAAGACTTGCATTGGACACCCTAAGCCCCACCAAAGCCACTCCCGAGAGCACAACCCAAAGGGCAAACTGTGTAAGACCAACCAAGCCAATGCCCACCACCTTGCCCATCATCAGTTGAAAAGGTTTGACACTGCAAACAATAACCTCCACAATTCGGCTGGTTTTTTCCTCCATTACGCCCCGCATCACCTGCGAGCCGAACATAAAAACAGCCATAAAAACCAAAATAGCCAACAAAGCCCCCACAATCACTTTGATTTGGATAAACCCATCACGGCCAGTTTCGATGTCCTGCGTGCGAAGCCTAATGCTAGTGCTACTGATAAGGGCGTAATCCTCTGGGGTGATACCATGAACATCTAAAAGGATGACATTGCGCAAAATACTCTGCAACTGATTATTTACATCGCTCTGTACATTCACCGAAGGCGCATCAGTCCGGTAGTAGAGATATGCATCCGAAGGCAGTGTGGTCTCTCGGGCAGGGATGTAGACGATGGCCTCCAGAGAATCATTGGTCTCCAACTGGCGCTTGGCATAATCCAGGCTACCAGCATCAAAATAGGTAATATTACGGCCGGAAGCAAATTGCCCGACAAAGAGGCCACTCTCGTCAACTACCAGCACATTGGCATGCTCCAGAGGGCGGGAGGCTAGCACAATAGGTATGGCATAGACGGCCGCAATCAAAAGAGGCACCACCAAAGTAAGAATCCAGAAAGAGGGCTTTTGAACGCGCGTAACATATTCGCGTTGTATGACAAGCAGTATTTTGTTCATCTGTAAAAACATCCACTACAATTTATTATGCATATAGGCACATTACATCTATCCGTCATCTGCCTTTCTCTCCCGTCACCGTCTCGATAAAGATACTGTCAAGATCCTGCCCAGGATACCGTGCCTTGATGTCGGCCAGCCGACCAGAAAGGACCACCTTGGAATGGTTGATTAGGGCAATCTCGTCGCACAACTCCTCTGCCGAAGGCATATTGTGGGTGGAAAAGATGATAGTTGCGCCCTGCTCCTTGAGGCGGAGCATCTCACGCTTGAGGATATCGGCATTTACTGGGTCGAAGCCGCTGAAAGGTTCATCAAAGATAAGCAACTGAGGTTCATGTAAAACAGTAACTACAAACTGCACTTTCTGCTGCATACCCTTGGAGAGTTCCTCCACCTTGCGGTTCCACCAATTGTCAATCCCAAAACGGTCGAACCACCTGTGTAACCTCTTTTCAGCCGTGGCCTTATCCAGGCCTTTGAGTCGGGCCAAATAAATGGCTTGCTCACCTACTTTCATCTTCTTGTAGAGTCCCCTTTCCTCTGGCAGATAACCTATCTCAACCACATCGTCATCCGTCATTGGACGCCCCTTGAAAATTAGCTCACCACTATCGGGACGAATGATATGGTTGACGATTCTAATGAGCGTGGACTTGCCTGCTCCGTTCGGCCCTAGCAAGCCAAAAATCCTTCCTTGGCGGATATGGATGCTAACATCGCTCAGCGCACGATAACTGCCAAAAGTTTTGGTGATATTGTTGACTTGTAACATTAAGATTCTATATTAGCATAAATGTTTATGACACAACGAGACACCAAGCACCTACGCCCGACCCTTCCGAGGCAAAATAATCAGCAAAATTTCCGCTAGCAGAGCCAAAAGGGCCAACGCAAGACACCAACGCCACAAGGGAGTTCCTTGACTGTGCTGGCGAATATAATCTGTCACCGACTTTTGGGCAGAAGAAACAACACGGCAACGGTCGAGGTGGGCATCGGCTATCATCTTCTTTATTTCACTGGCATCGTAAAAAGTCAAATCCGACTCCAACCGGCTATAGTTGAACGAGATACCCTCTGCAACTTTGCCACCGTCAACCAACTGATAGTTCCCCGCAACAGAGAGCTCGCCATGGGGTACCATACATTGCGCCAACCCCATACGGCGAATGTCCGGAATTACATCCACACTGCTGTCGGCATTGCGCAAATGAGCCACATTCTCAGCATCATAACTTCCCACCAATGGAATGGGGTCGGTTCCCGTCAGCAAATGATAGGGCTGCTGAGGAGGAGTGCTGAAAAGGACCATATTGTAAAGCGTGGGCACAAATAGGGCTTGCCTGACAAAATCGGTGTGTTCCTTGCGCAACGGCGTGCAAACCAAATAACAGCAACTAGAGCCTATTGGGGTAGCAGTAAGAAATTCTCCCCCGTCAATCAAACGGACGAGTGGTTGGACCACAGTACCTGCCAAATGGGCAAGACGGTAATAACCCGTGACCATAGGCAATTCCATGTCCTCGTTCTTTCCTTGGAATACACCCCGATAAAGATCTGCATCTAGTTGCACCTGCTCTGCCCTGCTCTGACTTGCCACCCAGTCGCCAATCTGTGGCATTTGCAAGGAGGCAAGCAGTTGATTATAAGACGCTGTTTCAATATTCTCACCTGGGACAATGAGCAACGACCCTCCACTGGAAACAAAATCCTGCAAAGTGCGGGCCATACCCGAGGAGATGCTATGAAGCTCATCAAGAACGATAAACCGGTTATCCGTAAGACGGGCATAATCTACTTGCGAAACAGGAACTTGATGATATTCCACCAAAGAGTCGCCTTGAAACAACTTTTGCAGATAAGGATTCTCCGCGCCCCCACTAATCACCAACATGGGCACCCGATGCATCACGGCAAGCGAGAAATAGAGACGGTCGTCAAAAGTGATGGGGTAATCCGTGGTTTCCACATATCCTTGCAACGCACCTTCCTCCTTGATGAAAAAGGTCATAGCCGCTCTGACCTTGCTGTGGGCACCGATATCCACAGCCGTGAGGGCCTGTTGCTTACCACCCACAAAAAGGCGCAACGGCAAACTTTCCACTGCATTATCGCCATTGTTTGCAACAGTAACCGAGGCACGCACCGAAGCACCACGAAAATAGGCTGGGCTGTCGAAAGTGAGGCTGTCGATGAAAATATTGGCCAATTCGGTGCCACCCAACGGGATAAAGGTGGTTTGGACTAGGCTATCGGCCGGATAATCCAGGATATTTGCCGTGGCACGCTGAAAATCGCTGACTATATAGGCATGGCGGTTGGCAGCCGTGGCATGGTGCAGGAATTCGTTCTGACGCAAGGCAATTGAGGCCATGGGCACCGATATCGCGTTCACCTGTAGCTCGTCAACAGCCACAAGAAACTCTTCGCGGTCGAGCCAGCGGAACTGCGCCCCCTGGGCATCGTTGGAAAGCAGTTGAAAATATACATCAGGGCTGTAGGCCTCGGCAATCTCGCGTGCTTTTTGCCTAGCGCTCTCCATCAGAGAGCCATCCATGCCACCACTTTCCATGCTGTAGGAGTTGTCGATATAGACACTCACCACTGTGCCACCCGGTTGCAACTGGAAATCCTTGTTGGGAACTACTGGTCGGCAGAAAGCCAACACCAAAAATACTATTGCAAGAACCCGCATCAACAGAATCAACAACTTTCGCAGATTACTCTGCCTGTGGTTTTCGTTCTGCAACTCCTCCAACATATCTACATTACTAAAATAGACCTTCTTATAACGCCGCAACTGAACCAGGTGTATCGCTATTGGAATTCCTGCGGCCACCAGGCCTATAAGAAAGAGTGGAGCAGTGAGCATGAGCTATTTTATTTTCTCTTGTTGTGCCTTGAAATAATCGCAAATATCCACAATACCGCAGTCGGTACAATGAGGTTTGCGGGCCTGACAGACATACCGTCCGTGGAGGATCAGCCAATGATGGGCAATAGGTATCTTCTCTGGTGGAATGCGCCCAATCAGTTCCCGCTCGGTCTGTAGCGGACTTTTGCTGTTTTTGGTAAGGCCAATGCGGTTGGCCACACGGAACACGTGCGTATCCACTGCCAAAGCCGGCAAATTGAAAACCACAGATGCTATCACATTGGCTGTCTTGCGTCCAACGCCGGGAAGGGTCTGCAACTCATCCACGTCACTCGGCACCACACCTCCAAAATCAGCCATCAGTTTCTGCGCCATCCCCACTAGATGTCTGCTTTTGTTATTGGGGTAAGAAATCGAGCGAATGTATGGGAAAATTTCCTCAGGAGTAGCCTTGGCCATAGCCGCAGCATCGGGGTAAGCGGCAAAAAGCGCTGGAGTGGTCATATTTACCCGCTTATCGGTGCATTGAGCCGAAAGAATAACCGCCACCAACAACTGGAACGGGTCCGCATAATCCAATTCGGTCTGGGCCGTGGGGCGTTCCTGTTCAAAATAGGCTATCAGCCGGTCGTATCGTTCTTTTTGCGTCATACTCAATTTCCCAAAAACCAAGACATCGTTTATTCTCCTATTCTCCTTCGGGCCGAGAGTTCAAGTCGAATTGCACAACAACAGGATAGTGGTCGGAGATATTGGTTTTGATACGTTTGTACGAAAGCGCCTCAATATCGTTGCTATGCAAAATGTAATCGATGCGGAATGCCGGGAAAGGTCCGTGATAGGTGGTACCGAACCCCCTGCCTTGCTCAACATACGGGTCGCAAAGCAACTTGGTGGCCTGCTGATAGATATAGGACGCGGGCGTGTCGTTGTAGTCGCCTGCAATGATGATTGGTATATCACAACTTTCCACTAGCGGCTTCAAGTCTTCCTTCCACTCCTGCTCATGGCAACGGGTGGTTTCCTTGAACTTGCGCAAAATTTTGCGAGTCGAGGAACGGTCGTATTTTGCGTGGCTCAACTGCTCAAAGCTTCGCAAGTCGTCATTATCCAACTTGTACGAATCCAAATGAACGCAACAAATGCGCACCTGCCGACCATTCTTGGCAACATCGGCATAGAATTTGGAAGGACCTGATATACTCGACACCCGCAAGATAGGACTGCGCGAGTAGAGCACCAATGGCGAACGTGTTCTGTTGCCATGAACGCCATGATGATGAACATAGCCGCGAGCCTCAAGACTATCCAATAGGTTGACCTTGCCTTTATCATAGCACTCCTGCAGACTCATAACATCGGGTTGCTCCTCATCAATCAATTTCAAGAAAAGTACCACTCCAGAGTCGCGCGTCATGCAGGTATTGTCATCCAAACCATTAAAACTGTGCGTGTTAAAAGTCATCACCTTGAGCGTATTGTCGTTCGGAACCACCTCCAACGTACCACCTATCTGAAAGAAAAGGGGCATAAAAGCATATCGCACGGCAATGGCAACAACAGATATGAGAAACTCCCACCGCGACAGACACAACCACACGATAATAAATGCCACATTGACCAAAAGAAGCGGAAAATAGCCATAACTGAGAATGGAAACCCACCACACTTTGGTGGGCGGGATAACCCCCGCTAAAGTGGATATCAACATAGCCACCGCAAGTAGTATATTGATAATCAGAAAGATTGTACGAAGGAACTTTCTCATGGTTTCATACTAATAAGATTTGCAAAGATACGAAAATTATTTGTTTTTCGACTTTTCCTGTTTCGTCCTAACGTCCATGTAACAAGCAACGCATCCCCCCAAACCTTGGCCCGCATCCGGCACATTCTCATTCTCTACGCGATTTCCGTTTATCCCCGTTCCTGGTTCTGATTAGTCGAAAAAACGCAAGCCGCAAAAGTACCTCATCTTGAGAGAAATTCGGGATGAAACGTTTCAAGTTCGTCCGAAAATCTTTCTTTAAAGCCCTGCCACTAATCAGCAAAGGCTAAGTGAAGTAACAGTAACTTCGTCTTTTTGTTTACATTTTGTTTACATTTTGTTTACATTTTATTTACCTTTTGTTTAGCTAACCTAAATAAAACGTAAAAGAAACGTAAACAAAAGGTAAACAAAAAGACAAACCTACCACCACCTTATCTATACCCCATTGGTCAACCAAAGTTAGGTTACAAGTGAGGCAGTAGCGGGTCAATAGCGAAATGATTCCTACCCCATAGCCAGAATTTGCAAAATACTTGAACAGATTATTATCCTCCAAGCCACGATTTCCTACCCAATTCGCGCAAGAGCAAAACGCCAAACAGGCGACCCAATGCCAACATTATGGCAGCGAAAATAATCTGGATTTCAGAAACATAGCAACAAAAACAATCTGGCCTTACTATTAACCAAAAGCGGGGCGACTTCGGTTAACACCCCGTGTAGCCGACTGTTTACCCATTTCAAGAAACACAACATAGCACAAGAAAATAGCAACTATTCTTGGAGGAACAGTTCAATTTATTTGGCCAATCCACATGTTTTTCGTATCTTTGCAACATGAAGAAATACGGTTTAATTGGAAAGAAGCTGGGGCATTCCCTGTCGAAAGAATGGTTTGAGCGGATGTTTTTGCGGGAGGGCATTTGCGATGCCGAGTACCAAACCTACGAGATGCCCTCGTTGAAGCGTCTCCCACAATGGGTGCTACAGGAAGGCATGCGGGGATTCAATGTCACCATCCCTTACAAAGAGGAAATCATCGCTTTATTGGAACACGCGGACAGTGTGGCAGAAGAAATCGGGGCCGTGAATTGCGTAGAGGTTGTCGGGGGCAAACTGATAGGGCACAACACCGATGCGCCCGCCTTCGCCAGAACGTTGCAGCCCCTTCTGCAACCGTGGCATACCCGCGCCCTAGTACTTGGCACGGGGGGGGCATCCAAGGCTGTGGCCTACGCACTAAAGCAACTAGGAATCAGCCACTCATTCGTCTCCAGAACCCCACAGGGCCAACACCGAACCATCTGCTATGCCGAAGCACTTGCGCAAGTTGCCGACATCTATCTAATTGTCAACTGCACCCCCGTGGGGATGTTCCCCAACACCCAAGCCTCGCCATGGCCCATTACCCCCTGCCTCAGTAGCAAGCACCTTTGCTACGACCTTATTTACAATCCCACCAAAACCCGTTTTCTACAAGAAGCCGAACTCTGCGGAGCCCACATCGCCAATGGCCTGGACATGTTGGAGAGACAAGCCCAGCTTAGCTGGCAGATTTGGTCGGGCGGCCGACCCACCCCAAACAGCTGTCCCTAACTCGTCCCTAGGAATTCTTCCACCATCACGCAGCTACCGGAACTGATTGCTTCGCTAGCAATTTCTTCAAAGGTACTATTATCAGAGTTTTACAGACTATCCTTATTCCAAACCCTTCAATTGGCAGAGGCAAGAGAGTACATAAAGCGGCTGTTCTAACAGTGATAAAGTTCCCTTTCCTGCGAAAATTTACGGTTTGTAACCGATTTTGTCTTCCGGCCCAATCTTGCGCAGAACACGGCAAGGGTTGCCAGCAGCAATAACACCGGAAGGTATGTTGTGCGTAACCACGCTCCCTGCCCCTATGATAGTGTTGTCGCCAATAGTCACGCCTGGGACCACATTGACATTTCCACAAATCCAAACCCGATTACCAATGCTTATTGGCTTGGGTACAAGTCCGCCAATTATGCGTTCCCCGGCATCGATAGCGTGGTTGCCGGAGTAAAGCCCCACATTCGGTCCTATTAGGGTGCTGTTGCCAATGGAAACAATCCCACAGTCGAGAATAACACAGCCGAAGTTGATATATACATCATTACCGATAATGATGTTCTTTCCAAATTCGCAACGGAAGTCCGGTTCTATCCACACATTCCTGCCAACCGACCTGAAGAGTCGTTGCAGAATGCCGTTGCGTTCATCTATTTGATCATCTGCCAGTCGGTTGTAGGCGCGGAAGAGCTTTTTTGCCTCCACGCGACGATAAAACAAATCTTGGTCAAAATCATTATAGATTTCGCCATCCTGCATCTTTTGCCATTCTGTCTTCATCCGAGTTCTTTTGTCAATTCCATTGTCTGTGACACTGTCTCCATTCTTTACCACTGAACTGAAATCGTAATTATTGACTTTTGCTACAAGGTCGATAGCACTCTTATGACAAAACTTCATTTACAGGAATCAGCCATGCTTGCCTTACCCATGACACACGACCTACGCGTTGTGCGTAACGGAGCAGGAGCAACTTTATTGCCGCTACGGCGGTTGTTGTGAACATTTGTTGGCAGCGGCACGCGCTGTTGCCGTATTTTGGGCAGGCCGACAAAGCGTAGCCGGGACATTCGGCACCAATTGCAACGACTAATCTTGCCAATCCGATAAAAAACCGTATCTTTGCACTTGGTATGGAAGATTTCAGGAGTTATTATCCTTATAAGGGACAGGAGTTTAAGGAGGCTCTACAGCAATTGGTCGAAAGCCAATACTACCCTTCGTTGGCCCCAAAACTGTTCCCAGAATACT
The DNA here is from genome assembly GCA_964483145.1 of uncultured Bacteroidaceae bacterium. Classification (GTDB taxonomy): domain Bacteria; phylum Bacteroidota; class Bacteroidia; order Bacteroidales; family P3; genus Colimorpha. The sequence goes on along the minus strand of CAZAAK010000032.1, from coordinate 9,590 downwards.
CCATTGAAGATTTGAAGCACAAGATTTTGGAGCTGTCCAATGTCGACCAATTCCAAGCCTTTGTCATGTTTCGGGTCTGCCAGCATATCATCCACAATACTATGGCTGGATTCACCTACAGCGGCCTCGAAAATATCATCGGCAAACCTTGCCTATTTATCTCCAATCACCGCGACATTACGGTTGATGCTGTCATGACGGAGTATATCCTCATCGCCAACCGGCGCAAGTCGTCCCATGTGGTCATCGGATCCAACCTCTTTGAAATGCCGCTCATGACCCTTTTGGCTAGACTTAACAAGATGTTCGCCATCGGCCGCGGTGGCAGCCCAAAGGAATTTTACAGTAGCCTGATGACCATGTCGCGCTACATCCGCCATCTGATTACATGCCGTTGCGAGAGCGTTTGGATCGCCCAACGCAATGGACGGACTAAGGATGGCATGGACCACACCGACCCTGCCCTTGTTAAGATGATTGCCGCTAGCGGCAATCGGCACAATCCGGCACAGGCGTTGGTCGAGATGAATATCGTACCCATCAGCATTTCCTATGAATGGGAGCCTTGCGGACTGCTCAAAGCCCGTGAGGTGTGCCTAAGGCAGCAGGGACCCTATAGCAAAATTCCCGGGGAGGACACCCAAAGCATTATCACCGGCATCACCGACTTCAAAGGTCGAGTCCACCTCGCTTTCTGCAAGTCCCTCTTGCCGCAAGAGTTGGAGTCCGCCAAGGGCAACTACAAGGTCTTTGCCAACATTATCGATGAGCGTATCAGCCAAAGCTACCACTTATGGCCCAACAACTATATAGCTCACGACCTTATGACAGGGAATGCCACGGATAGCAACCATTACTCTACTGAGGAAAGGCAACAGTTCCTTCACTATCTCGACAAGGCCTGCCAGCAATACCCTATCCCAGGTTTCCGCGGCACCCTCCTCGGTATTTATGGCGGTGCCGTCCATTAGCTCGAAAGAGCGGACCTACCAGATTTTAACAATACACTTGCACGGGCAAATACACTATCTAGGCTCTGCTTAGCCTAGGTATATCAAACGCAATATAAAGAACAATGTTAGATAAACTAGAAGCTATTTACACACGTTACCAGGAGATTGAGGAGCAGATGAACGATCCGCAAATTACCTCCGACATGAAACGCTACGTCAAACTCAGTAAGGATTACAAGGATCTTCAGCCTGTGGTAAAAGCCTATCACGAATACAAGGCTCTGCTCAACACCATTGCCGAATGTAAGGAACTGCTCACAACCGAAAAGGATGAGGAACTCCGCGAGATGGCCAAAATGGAGTTGAATGAAAGCAACGAGCGAAAGGACAAGATGGAGGAGAATATCCGCATCATGCTCATTCCCGAAGACCCTACCGACAGCAAAAATGCTGTGGTGGAGATTCGTGGCGGCACCGGCGGTGACGAGGCCTGTATCTTTGCCGGAGACCTCTTCCGGATGTACAGCCGCTACTGCGAAAAGAAACATTGGAAGATTGACATTGTCGACTTCAATGAAGGCACCGCTGGCGGATACAAAGACATCACATTCAATGTTACTGGTGAAAAAGTCTACGGCATGCTCAAATATGAAAGTGGCGTCCACCGTGTGCAACGCGTCCCTGCCACCGAGACCCAAGGCCGCGTCCACACCTCCGCTGCCGGCGTGGTAGTTCTCCCCGAGGCAGAAGAGTTTGATGTAGAGCTAAATATGTCGGACATCAAAAAGGAGACTTTCTGCGCTTCCGGTCCCGGTGGTCAATGCGTCAACACTACTTATTCTGCTGTCCGCCTCACCCATATTCCTACTGGGATTGTAGTTTCCATGCAAGACCAAAAATCGCAGATCAAGAACATGGAGAAAGCCCTAGTGGTACTCCGCACCAGACTCTACGAGCGCGAATACAACAAATACATGGAAGAACTTTCCAGTAAGCGTAAGACCATGGTAGCCACAGGCGACCGTAGCGAAAAGGTACGCACCTACAACTATCCGCAGAGCCGCGTTACCGACCACCGCATCGGGTACACCATGTATAACCTCCCCGCATTTATGGACGGAGACATTGAGGACCTTATTGATGCGTTGCAACTTGCCGAAAACGCCGAGAAACTCAAAGAGAGCGTCGGCTAACAATCTTTCCTGCCCATTTTATTCAACGCAGGATTTGCTATCGTAACCGCAAAAAAGTCATAGTTATCTCGGTGATAGCCATAAAAAAAGCCTCCGGATACCGGAGGCTTTTTTTATGAAATGCCAAAAGGCTACTCTTCCTCGTTGGCAGCCTCTTCGTAGGCCTTGAGCAACGCCTGCTGAACATCGGTGGGAACGAGCTCGTAGCTACTAAAAGTCATGGTGAAAGTTCCGCGGCCGCTGGTGAGAGAACTCAGAGCAGTGCAGTAACGGTTCATCTCGGCCAAAGGAGCCCTAGCCCTCAAGGTGGTATATTTACCCTCGGCATCCATGCCCATTACGATGGCACGACGTCCCTGAAGGTCCGTCATAACACCGCCCTGCGCCTCGGTAGGAACGGTAACAGCAATATCATAGATAGGCTCTTTAATTTTAGGGGCAGCCGCCTTGAAAGCCTCACGGAAAGCCGTGCGACCGGCAATCTTGAATGCAGTTTCGTTGGAGTCCACAGGGTGCATCTTGCCGTCGTAGATATTCACAACAATGTCGCGAGCGTAAGAACCGGTCAGAGGACCTTGTTCCATCTTTTCCATAATACCCTTGAGGATGGCAGGCATAAAACGAGCATCGATGCTACCACCAACGATACAGTTATTGAAGACCAACTTACCACCCCACTCCAAAGGATACTCCTGTGTGTCGCGGATGGGGTATTTGGTTTGGTTCGGCATGCCTTCGTAGTAGGGCTCAATGAGCATATGGACCTCGCCAAACTGGCCGCTACCACCAGACTGTTTCTTGTGACGGTACATAGCCTCGGCACTCTTGGTGATAGTTTCACGATAGGGCACGTTGGGAGCAGTGAAGTTAACACCAAGCTTGTACTGATTCTCGAAATACCACTTGATAGTGTTCAAATGCAACTCGCCCTGGCAACCCAAGATAACCTGACGCAACTCACGACTGTTCTCAAGGGAGAGGCTATGGTCGCTATTGCAAAGTTCCTTTAGGGCAGCACCAACTTTTTCATCATCGTTGCTGTTGGCTGCCTTTACGGCAACACTGTAAATAGGTGTCGGAAACTCGATCTCGACCACTACATCATCGGAGTTCTTGGGAGTGGTAATAGTTTGGTTGACATGCACGTCTTTCAGTTTGATGGTAGCAACGATATCACCGGCACAAGCTTTCTCAACGCGTTGGCGGTTCTTGCCGGCACAAACTAGAATCTGGCTCAAACGTTCCTTCGATTGATTGCAACTATTAACCACATCTTGGGCTTCAGCTAGCTCACCGTCATAGATACGCAAATATGTGATCTCGCCAATGCTCTTATCCTTGTCGCTCTTGAAAGCAAATGCCACGGTAGGATTGGCGCTGTCACATTTCAACTCCTTACCGGTTTTTGTCTTCTTGATGCAAGAAACTTCGTTGGGTGCGGGCACATTGCCTGCCACAAATTCCAGCAGGCGGGAAACACCGGCATTTTCCTTGGCAGAAGTGCAGAGGATGGGGTACAGGTCGCGCTTGTCGATAGCTAACTTGAGGGCTTTGGTCAAGTCTTCGTGGTTCAGGTCTCCCTCTTCAAAATACTTCTCCATCAAAGCATCATCAGCAGCGGCAGCCTCCTCAACAAGAGCCATGCGCAACTCTTCAGCCCTGTCGGCGAACTCGGCTGGGATGTCGCTCGCCTCGTACTTGCCATCCTTGAAGGTCAACAGTTTTTTGAGGGTGATGTCCACAACCTGATTGAAACCCAAGCCTTGGTTCACTGGGAACTGCAACACAGTGCACTTGTTGCCAAAATAATCTTTCAGTTGATTCACACTATCGTCAAAGTTAGCCTTTTCGGCATCGAGGTGGTTGACGGTAAAAATTAGTGGAGTATTCAACTTGTTGCTGTTACGATAGGCTATTTCGGTACCCACCTCAATGCCAGCCTGTGCATTTACAACCACTACGGCAGCTTCAACAACATTGAAAGCAGCCACCAATTCGCCTTGAAAATCGGCAAAACCGGGAACATCAAGGATGTTGATTTTCTTACCAGCGAACTCGGTGTAGAGCAGAGAGGTATTGACAGAATTGCGACGGTCGAGCTCGATGTCGCGATAGTCGGAGATGGTGTTCTTGTCTTCTACGGTGCCGCGGCGGTTGATTACACCGCCATTGAAAGCCATGGCCTCTGCCATGGTGGTCTTACCCGATTTGGCGCCGCCCACGAGGGCGATGTTGCGAATGTCGTTGGTCTGGTAAATTTTCATTACAAAAAAGTATCTATATTAATAATTATCTCCCTTATAATAAACATTTTGATATGGATAAGCGAAGCCTTACACCCTAAATTCAGGAATGGCAAAGATACAAACTTTTTTTGAATTAATAGCCAAGGTGCCACAATTATTTGTTCAAGTCATAAAAAAAGTGTACTTTTGCACCCCAAAAAAGAGTTAGAATCCACACAATATGGGCGTAATAGCTAAGCAAAGCATTCGTGGTGCCATTGCCAACTACCTTGGTGTACTCATCGGTGCCGTCACCACATTCTTCGTCGTCACCGACCTACTCACTCAAGAAGAAATTGGCCTAACCCGGGTGATGGTTGATGCGGCCATGCTCTTTTCTGGTCTTGCACAATTGGGCACAAACGCCTCTATTCTCAAATTCTATCCCCGTTTCAAAGACCCCGATAGCCACGACCACGGTTTCTTTGGCTGGACTATCATTCTTCCCTTTTTCGGATTTCTAATCATCGCTACTCTCTTTTTTATCTTCAAGGAAAGTATCGTTGACTTCTATGCCGAAAAGTCGTCACTTTTGGTCAACTACGCCTATTTGGTTCTTCCTCTCACTTTTTTCATACTATATATGACAGTGTTCGAGACCAATGCCAGCGTACTGCTACACATTGCCCTGCCCAAGTTTGTCCGCGAGGTAGTCATTCGCATTCTCAATCTGGTAGCCTACCTGCTTTACGGTCACCACGTCATTTCCATCGACCTCTTTGTTATCCTATTCTGTTCCTCTTATGCTGTTGCCACCGCCATCAATTTCTGCTACCTGCTCACCCTTCGCCGCATCAGCTTCAAACCCGATTGGAAATTTGTTAACAAACGCCTCTTCCGCGAAGCAGGCATCTACACCCTTGTCATGACAGCTGCGGTTTTAGCCGGCAATGTTAAACTCTTCAACACCATCTTCCTGGCCCATCAAACCCTCGCTCTCGCAGGCATATACACCATTGCCAACTACATTGCCAACGTCATCGAAATCCCTTACCGATCCCTCGGTGCTATATCCAGCCCCGTCATATCACAGGCCGTCGCCGACAACAACATCCTGGAAGTCAACCGTCTCGGTCAGCAAGTTTCGCTCCACCAGTTGCTAGTTGCCAGCATGATGCTCTTCTTCATCTGGATTAATCTCGAGCCCCTCTTCGCAATTATTCCCAACGGACAGACATATATTTCCGGCATCGGCGTGGTGCTCTTTCTCGGCATTGCCAACACTCTCAATTCCACTTTCAGCATCGCCACCAACATACTCAATTTCTCCAAGCAGTACGCATTCTCACTGCTCTTCATCGTCCTGCTCACTGCTTCAGCCATTTCCTTGAATATATGGTTTATACCACATTGGGGGGTCATCGGCTCGGCCTGTGCCACCCTTGTTGCCTATATAATTTACTTTGTTCCCCTGCTCACATTTCTTTGGCGCCACTTGAAGGTATCCCTCTTCTCTCAAAAACAACTTTGGATAGTACTTTTCACCCTTACGCTGTTTATCCTCAACATCCTTTGGAATCGGTTTCTTTCGCCCTTTTTCAACCTCATCGGTAGCGGACTCTTTTCCATTCTCTTGCAAGCCTTCATCCGCACCATTTTTTTCTCTATCGTTGCATTCCTCGTCATTCGCCGTCTCCACATTTCCCCCGAAGTAGATGCCATCCTTGACAAGATTTCATTTCACAGGCATTAGTCACTCCTTGACAATTCGTATCGCACAACCACACCTCGCAGTCTCCCCAGCAAACACAAAGGCTGCAACCTATATGCGGATGCAGCCTTCTAAATTGATCCATTGTATTTTAATCGTCGCCTAACGACAGCGCTAGACCTAACTTGATGGGGTAAATATCCTTATCCATATCTGTGTTCAAAGGAAGTGTTGCCACTTGCAGGAAGGCGTAGAAGTGTTCCCAACCAATACTCAGTCGGGCATCCAGACGGAAGGAATTCATCACTTTGGAGACATCATCCTTGGAACTATAGGAGCCGTTGGCGTACTCGGCCTTATGCTTCAAACCAGTATTCTTCCCATTATAGCTCAAGCCAGGGATGGCAGCCAAACCAATAAAAAAATCGCTTTCGCCAGGTTCCCACCGCACCATCAGCGGTAGCGACACGCAACGTGCTACCAATTTGGTGGACCACTCGCCGTCATCAGGTGCTACAGCAGCAAAGGTCCTAGCCGTGCCGGTAGCATCGTTTACAATATCCACACGACCATCTACAAATTTATATACATCCGATTCATAACCCAAGCCAATTCCCAAGCGCCAATGGTCGGATACCAACGGATAGTATACTGCCTCCAGCTGATAGGAGGAAAAGGTCGTCCGCAGAGCGTAGCCGCCATCCAACTTCATCAGTCCGTTAAAAGGTGTTGTACCCCAATTGTGAAAACCCCACAGAAAGTCGAGCCGGAAGTCGTCGGTAATGTCGCAGACCTTTGCGACTTTATGCTCGTTTTCCGCTGTTATAGAGTCATATCCCGCATCACTAAAACTACTGAACGAGGTTGAGAATTTCTTGCAGACCACATCTTGTTCCTTCACATTGACATTGCCTCTATCATGCTGCGTAGAGTGCAGAGTGCCGCCCTTGCAGTAATACACATTCACGGTAGCATAATCTTCTGCCAACAGCCCTATCTCATCCATCACACAAGGGGTCTCTAACGACACCGTGGCATAGTCCTCCCCTTTGAGCATAACGCGACGCAAGCGCAAGGTATCCACCCCGACCCGAGCGCTGATATTCACCTCGCTGTAATCCGCCGCCGAAACCGTCAACCTAGCCACATTTTCGGGTAACACCACTTGCACTTGCGAATAGTCCTCAGCCTTAATTGAGGCAAATGCATCCATAATCAAGTGTAGCTTGAATCCACCCACGCCAGCAGTTGCATTCACTGTCAAATTATTACCATCATTGTCGCGTTCAAGGTTGTAAGTCAAACCTTTGACCAAAGGGGAAGTCGCTGGGTCATTACTTTCCAGATACTCCACACTGTCGCCGACCACATCTACCTTGCAGTAACCAGAAAACTTAACACTTTCCAACCTTTGATTGAAATGGACACGAAAAACTTTCAGCGTGTCGTTGTTGCCTGCCTGCGTGCTAAAAGTCGTCAATAGCAAAGTCGTCAATAGCAAAACTTTAGTTCTCATAATGTATAATATTTTGATTGTTGTATTTTTCTTCATAGTGTCACCCCATTGGGCATGGAACGAATTGCGTGTCATGCACAGCCTCATCTGTCGGCTAACGCCAAAAATTTGCCTCTCGTGTGAACGTAAGTTCGGTGAGTATAATCGCGTATGGTATTACCTATACGAGTGCGCAAGGCTCGCCAGCGAGTGCTCACCCTCGCATCTTCGGCTCCGCCTGCCACCTCCTCCCAAACAACCTTTGGAGCCACTACCATATCGTTGTATTCAATTACGGTAAATCCGCTAGATCCCGTATCTCCTTCGATATTTGCCAACGCTGGTGAAGAAATCTCCTCAAGGCAATCCCGAATCTCAGGATCTTGGACCATAGCGACAACTTCAGCACTGCTTTGGTCTACCACCTCAGCAACGGGTTGAACAACCGCCACGTGTACATTTTGCGGAGCTGAAGCTATGGAGCCAACCTGTTCCTGCTCAATTTCATCTGTCTGCTGCAAGCGCCGATGCTCACTCTCTACAGGCTCTACGAGAGCCGCGATACCCATGGGCTCTGTTGGCTTCGCAGTCTCATCCATACCACATTGCAACGGAGAGAGCCTTTCGGCAGCCACATATTTTGCTGCATTGGTGCTTCTCAACGAGGCGTTTCTTACACACAGCCCACCACCAACCAACAAAGCCGCCACACAGGCAGCTGCAGCCCAGCGCCATAGAGGTACTCTGCTGGCCTTATGGTGTAGTAGCCGACCTTTTTTCGGGCAAGCCATCGTCTCCTTCTGCAATTTCAGATTGGGATCATAAAGAGCCAACTCTTCTGCCAACCTAGGATGCTGAGCGGCAAAAGCCTCCACGGCTGCCCGATCCTGTATATCAAGTTCACCCTCGGCATACCGGTAAAAATATAGTTCGTAGTTATCTGTTGTTATCATCATAGCCTAATGCAATAAGTGTTTTCTTTAACGAAACACGAGCTCGAAAGAGATAAACTGTCACCTGCTTCTCGCTCAATGACAAGATTTCTGCAATTTCCTTGCAACTATAGCCCTCCACGTCTTTAAGCGCTATAGCCGCCTGCTGCACTTGTGGCAACCGCGCCATGGCCTTTCGCAATGCCTCTTGCAAGTCGAAGCGTTCGTTTGGTGCCCCCGCTGTTGCGGAGGTCAAAAGCGGAGCTGCCTGTTGCTGTACCTGCCGATGCCTGTGATGGCTCATCAAGTAGTTGTGCACTACTGCTAGCAGGTAGGCTTTGCCTTTCCCCATTGGGACGCTCTCACACCTTTCCCATAACGATGCATAGGCTTCCTGAACAGCATCTTTCGACAGATCCTCGCCTCCACCACAGTGCACTGCAAAACGGTACACATCATCAGCCCATAGCCTCACGCCATTGTTGTATTCCTTCCGAGTCATCCATCACAATCTTGTCATATAAACGCACAACCCTCCAAAATACTACACCACTTCAAAAAAAATATTGTTATCCGGTAAAATTCAAAAATGCATACCACATATGCCCAAAGCCCAATAAAATTGTGCTTCTGGCGCTCTTTCTTAATAAAAGTAAGTCCACCCCTAATCGAATAGCGGCCGTTCTGGCGGTGCCTTGGGCATCTCGTTGGCGGCGCTCTCATTCCACGCTTTGCCAGGATTTTCCACAAACGCGACAAAATCCTTGTAGTACTTAAGCGTAAGGCGAATCATGATGGCCACTTGGTAAAAGGCGCAATGTCCTTGATACTCCACGAAGAATATTAGCCCCTGCAGGCGTGCTCCGCCTAGCTGGATAGCCCATGCCTAGGTGGCAAAGTATGGGTATCTTCGTCTTTTTGTTTACCTTTTGTTTAGGTTTCATTTACATTTTATTTACATTTTATTTATGTTAGATAAACTAAGAGTAAAAGAAAAGTAAACAAAAGGTAAACAAAAAGACGAACCCTTAAGTTCAAGTAACAAATGCAACGAGTGCTGAAATTGAGGTGACAATGTCGG
>CAZAAK010000031.1:0-24196 GCA_964483145.1 uncultured Bacteroidaceae bacterium | reverse complement strand
ACAATCGGATAGCCAACCTTATCAACTCTGTTGCATTTGTTGGTTGAATTCAGCCTGTCCGCAAATGAGCAGACAGATGTTAATAAGATTACTGTCACGATACCCGACCAGGAAACTCCCATCATCGTGCTCTATGGCCCTCCAGCTTGCGGAAAGACCATGACGATGGTCCGGATGGCACGTTACCTGAAAGCAGAAGGATATTCGGTTGTGCCGGAGAGAAGCTTTCGCCCGTCTGCGGACAGCCATTACAAGATGCTCTGCGGCAACTTTGATAATATGGTTAATAGTAACAATGCCGCCCAAAGTACTTCGAATATCAGTTTTATGCTTTTGAAAGTTTTGAAGGATGGAAAGCCCATTTGCCAAATTCTGGAAGCTCCGGGTGAGTACTATTTTTCGCCGAGCGATCCTGACCGGGCTTACCCCCCATACGTACTGAGTATCATTGGTAGCAAAAACCGGAAGGTATGGGCCGTTATGCTTGAGCCCGACTGGGCTGATGCGGAACCCCGCAGACAATATGTCGGCCGTATCAAAAATTTGGCAACGAAAATACATAGGAATGATAAAGTGGTTTTTGTGTACAACAAGATAGATACCACGCCGTACGTTCGCAGTGCCGGAAATGTGAATACCAAAGAAGCTATTAAGAATGTTATGAACTTGTACCCAGGTATTTTTAAACCCTTCGAGAACACGAACCCGATAACCAGGTTTTGGAAAGCGTACAGCTGCGAATTCGTTCCGTTTACAACCGGATCCTATTCAAAAACTACGGACGGCGGCTTTACTTACACTGAATCGCATGGGGCGTATGCGCAGAAATTTTGGCAGGTAATACTTGGGCAGATACAGGGATAAGTAAGGCTATGGGACTGAATATAAATCTGTTTGTTCATGGCGTCCCTATGGGGCAAAAAGTGTGGGGACCCAAAGGCGACGATTATCTGTATTGGGCTTCTTTCTATGGCCCTCGATGGGAGACTCCGGAAGTTATGAAAGTTGATGTCAAGACTTTCAGGGGGACCTCCTATTGCTACTACTCGTTGGTGAAAGGCTTGAATGTATGCGATTCGGCTGGGCGTGCAGGTTCCTATTTTGCCTTGACGCTGCGCATAAATGCCTTCTATATCGATGTGCAGAACCTGTACAGCATACTAAAGGCAACGTACGATAAGATGTGCGTAGGGCTTTGTGTGCAAGAGAGCGGCAATGCAACAAAATACCTTATTGCCGATTTCCAGAGTATCGATGCCCAGCTGAAAGCCATAGAGAATCATATTGTCAACTATATCAGCAACTTTTCTATAAACGAAGACCTTGTGAGTCTGCAGGGCTTTCCTGCAAATTCCGGGAGTGCATCACGCGAGGTTAATCTGCACGACTGCGGTAGGCCCCTTGCACTTGAGTATGGCAGGAAGTATGGCACGTTTATGGTTTCGCCTTATTTCCAATCATTTGCAATAATCAAGAAGATAGCGGAATGCGAGTCGGAAGTAGAAACAACAAAGCAACAGGCGCAGCAGCAGTTGCAGGCACAGCAAAAGGCTTGTCAAGCGCAGTTAGATGCCCTTAGGCAGGGGCACCAAGCAAGACTAGAAGAAGTAAAGCAACAGGCGCAGCAACAATTGCAGGCACAACAAAAGGCTAGCCAAGCGCAGCTAGATGCCCTTAGGCAGGAATATGAGGGCGAGATAGCGGAAATACAAAAACGGGCGCAACGAAGTTGCAGGCGTGGCCGAGCGTTTTTTATGAAAATATTGAAGCGCTCAGGCAGGAGTGCTAATGCGGGATGTCAGGCAGGAAGAGAAAGTGCCGGAAAGTTGCAGGAATGCCCCCAAGGGCAATCTGCCACCCAAAGAATGGAAGACAGTCGAATGCAAAAAAGTAAAAAGGCAAAGAGCAAAAAAAAGAAGAACAAGAAGTAGATGACCTAAATGGTGACCTATGCCCTTGAGGGAATCCGAAACATCGGTGCATCGGAATTGGGGGCTCTGACCACGGCTTAGCCACTAAGTCGTTTTCATTGAGTAGGAAGAATCTATCGGGCAGCAAGGGCGTGTAGTAGCTGCATACTCAACCAGCAAGATGCGGCGTGAGTTTGGGAAAATGCACAACCATCCAAACCGTGGCAGAATGGCTGATTTATTGGGCTTGTCAGACGTGTTTGGATTTTATCAAAAAAAAGATTTTGAGGAAAACAAAAAAAATAGCAACTGCCCATAGGGCCGATAATTCGGATGATGGGGTTGCGAAAGCTGTTGGATAAGATATGAAATGCTCAAAAATAAGCATAGCGCTACTTGTTGCCTGCCTTTTGTCCGCTTGCAACCAGGGAAAGAAGCAACTGATGTTCTACAGTTATGACGATGTAACGGAACTAGAGGATGCAACGGAACCTAACGACAATTTGGTCAATACCACGGTAGACTTCAATTCCGAAGAGGTGTCGGTGCCGTTTGAGGAACAAGGTGGAGTAAAGTTTGTTGATGTTACTGTGAATGGGCAGTTTACCGTTAAGATGATATTGGACAGCGGCTGCTCCGGAACCTTGATATCCATAGCCGAGGCAAGGTATTTGTATGAGAAGGGTTGTATTGCCGAAGACGATATTTTGGGCGTATCGCAGTCCCAAATTGCCGATGGCAGTATTGTTGAGAATATGGTAATCAACCTGCGGCAGTTGGTTATTGGTGGTCAGATTATCTGCACAAATGTGCAGGCCCTAGTGTCGGCCAATACACAGGCCCCATTATTGCTTGGTAATGAGGTCCTGAACAGGGCGCCATCCTACTCGGTTGACAATCGGAACAAGTTGATAATATTTAAATTGCAGCGATAGTGAACATTTCGGTATATCTATTTGGCAAATTCGATAATGGATACTCACAGTATCCCGACGACTGGACAAAATCAATCTTCCAACGCTTTGAAAAAAATGCGGCGGCCACCCAAGTGGCCATTCACCGCGATGGCGATTTGATGTACTATGGGTATATCCGCAAGCTTGAGGGGGAGAAGTATCTAGGCCTATGTGTTGTCATCAACGGCAGGTACATTACTCGCATCACCCAATCGGGCAGGCTGTTCTCTGCCTTTGAGGCGGTTGTAGAGGATATGGCAGGCAAGGGCTACCTTATCCGTAATGGCAACGGGGGTGAGGTAGAGACATACCCGGGGGTGGGCAAGTTGCACGAGAAAGGCAAGGAGGTGCATTTTATTGATTCCCGCTTGCAAACGGCATTCGACAGTTTGGAGGATGCCTCAGCGGAGCTACCGGCAGTTAGTTATGGAGTAAGTGGGGGCTCGGAGGAATGTTTCACCGCTGAGGATGAAGAGCAGGATATCGTCCAATCCAGCTACAGAAACGACTATACTTACATTTCCAAGTCAAAGGGCTACAATACTGCCCAAATGGATAGCCATAAGGGCGTCTCAGCCAAGAAGAATAAGGAGACAGAAAGTTTGCGCAAAGAGCGCTCGGAATTCCCAAAAGAGCGAGAAAAACCGATTCGTCGTGAGCAGGAAAAACTACAAAGGGCGTTATCCGAGAGTGTAAAAGGGGTGACCTTTGAGATGGTGCCCGTAGAGGGTGGCACTTTTACGATGGGGGCAGCTGATGATGACAATTATGCTTTTAATTGGGAGAAACCTGCGCACGAGGTAACCCTGAGTAGCTACTACATAGGCAAGACGGAGGTGACGCAAGCCCTATGGAAGGCGGTGATGGGGAGCAACCCATCGCGTTTCAAAGGAGATAACTTGCCTGTGGAGCAGGTTTCGTGGGACGACTGCCAGAAGTTCATCCGCCGGATTAACGCTGCCACGGGCAAGCAATTCCGCCTACCCACCGAAGCAGAGTGGGAATATGCTGCACGTGGTGGCAACCAGAGTAAGGGCTATAAATACAGCGGAAGCAACAATTTGGATAAGGTGGCATGGTACGGGGAAGATTGGGAAACTGGTAGTACCCACCCCGTTGGCAAGAAGCAGCCCAACGAGCTGGGCCTCTACGACATGAGCGGCAATGTGTGGGAGTGGTGCGCGGACTGGTATGGGGACTATAGTAGCGAGGCGCAGACTAACCCTACAGGCCCTAGGGAGTGGGTCGTACCGCGTGAGCCGTGGCGGTAGCTGGTGGCTCGGCGCGTGCATCTGCCGCTCGTCGAGCCGTGGCGACGTCACCCCGGACTTCCGCAGCTTCCACCTGGGGCTCCGCCTGGCCCTCTCCGAGTAACAACACTTTCTTTCGGTTGCATCGCGCTCCTTGCTGCTGTTCTAAGCTCGGGGGGGGGAGCGGAGCGAAAGTAGCCCGCTAAGAGGGCAAAGCGGAGCTGCCCGAAAAGCGGGCTACATGAGCGGAGCGACAGAAAAAAACAAAGGTCGGCTTCGACCTGCCAATCCTTCTTGTGACGCCGATGCGCAGTATTTTTCTCCCCATCGGCGGACAATCTCTTCGCAAGGCGTTGCGTTTGAGCAGTGTGTGTAGGGTTTGGTGTGCGCGATTTGCTGTGGAGCAGACCGGCAATTTTAGGAAAAGCCACGCAAACAGCGCCTGCGGCTTGGTACGCTTTCGGCATAGGCAGATAAAAGAAAAACGCTCTCCCTCAAAAGGTTGTGGGAGAGCGTTTGGCATGTAGGTGCGCCCTAAGTCGGCAAGCCTATTCGGCAACGGCTTCGGGTTTGAGGTTGACAACAACGTAGTTTTTCAAGTTGAGGAACTTTTTGGCCATCTTCCTGATATCCTTGACTTTGATGGATTTCACAAGTTGGTCGTACTGGTCGATGTCGTCGCGGTTTTCGTCGTACATATAGCTACCCATAATCTGGCTCATCCAGAAATCGTTGCTCTGGCGTTTGGTGCCGCGGTTGATAATCATCTGCTCCTGAACTTTGCCCAAGGTGGTGGCATCGGGGCCATTGTCGATGTAACTCTTGACGATGCCGAGGGCGGCATCTTCAATCTCCTGGCTCTTCTCGGGGTTGCAGTTGATGTAAATCATCCAGTTTACCTCGCCTTCGGGGAGGATTTCGTAGTCGATGCTCACTCCGGGGCTGTAGGTGCCGCCCATCTTCTCGCGGATAACCTCAAGGGCAGTGATTTCCATGCAGTCGCTCATCTGTTGGATGATCATCTTGTTCTTTTTGGTGGGTTTGAACCCAGTGGTTTCGCCATAGACCATCATGATGCCTTGGTTGTCGGTGCCTTTTACGGCCTCGCCATGCTGGATGCCTTTGGTAAATTCGGCCTTGCGGTTCACCCATTTTTCCCCAAATTGCTTGCCGTTGGTGGGCAAGTTGTTGAGGTACTTGGCAATCAATTTTACATCGCTCTCGCTGATGTTGCCCACAAAGAAGAAAGTCTGGCTGCCGGCATCGCAGAAACGCTCGCGGAAGATTTCGTATTCGCGATCGAGGCTCAGGCTATTGATTTGCTCCTCGGTGGGTATCAGGACGGTACGTTTGTCGCTGGGGAAGGCCACCTCGCGGAATTTCTTCAGGAAGGCTATCTGGGGGTTGTTGGAGATGAACTTGATTTGGTTGCGCAGGTTGTCGATGTCGCGGTTGAAGGCGTTTTGGTCCTTGCGCGGAGCCTCGTAGTAGAGGTTGAGCAGCTGAAGCATCACTTCTAGGTCCTTGGGCGAGCAACTGCCGTTAAAGCCCTGGGTGTGTTCTGTTACGCTGGGGCTGATGCCAACGGTCATGCCTTTGAGCTTCTTCTGCAACTCGTTGCTGCTGAAGTTGCCAATGCCAGCGGCATCAATTAGGCTAGCAGCGGTTTGGGCAGCATAGGCGTCCTTGTCCTCGTAGAGCGAGGCTCCGCCCCATGCATAGGAACCCATCTTGATTTCGTCGTCCTTGAGTTCGGTGTGTTTGACAATGAACCGGATACCGTTGGGGCAAGTGTATTCCTTGTAGTCGAGGGCCTTGTTGGTCTTGGTGAGGCTTGGCGCGACTTCGCCTAGCTTCTTATCCCAAAGGGGCTCTTCCTTGTAGCTGTCGACCCACGCGTCGTATTTGGCGCTCTTGCAGCGGTTGTAGATTGCCAGTACCTCGGCCTCGGTGGGCACCTTCACGCCCTCCTGCTCGGGGGCGGTGAGGTAGTAGACAAAGTTGTTCTCGGTGACCCAGGTCTTGATGAGGTCGTTGCACTCCTGCAAGGTGATTTCGGGGATAAACTCCTTGGCATAGCTGAACTCCCGCATCACACCAGGGATGCATTCGCCTTCGAGGAAGTTGTTGGTGTATTCGGTGGCAAGGCTGTTGCTCTGGGTCTTGTTGGCCTCGCGAGCGGCCTTGCGGTAGTTGTCGAGCATGTCTTCCTTCACGCGGTCAAGTTCGCTTTGGGTGAAGCCGTGCTGGAGGGCGCGGAAAATCTCGGTGAGGATAACCTCAGTGGTGGCTTCGATCCGATTCTCTTTGGGGACGCCGCTACCAATGAAGGCATCGCAGTCGCGGCCAAGGAAGGCACCGTAGCCGACACCTGCCTGTAGGAAGGGGGCATCGGCCTTTTCGGCCAACTCGTTGAAACGCTCGTCAAGCATGTTGCTGACGATGTTGCGCACAAGGGCAGCGCGGTAGTCGCCAATGGTGCCCTGCGGGGCTTTCTTGTGCTTCCAAAAAAGCATCAGGCTGTTGCCGGTGGCTTCCTTGTCGGTGGCAATGGCCACGAGGGGTTCTTTGTTGTCGGGGATGCTGAAGCTAGGACGTTGCTTGGGGTTGACGGGGGCGGGGCGCTGGCCGAAGAGGGCCTTTACGCGGCTTTCCATTTGGTCAACGTCAAGGTCGCCAACAATAATCACGGCCTGCATGTCGGGACGATACCAGTCGTGGTAAAAGCGGACGATATCATCGCGTTTGAAACCCATGATAACGCTCTCGAGCCCGATAGGCAGTCGGTCCGCATAGAGCGACCCTTTGAGCATGATGGGCCATGTCTTGTTGCGCAGGCGCTCACCGGCACCCAAGTTGCCGCGCCATTCCTCGTGGATGACGCCACGCTCGGCCTCAATCTCTTCCGGTTGGAACAACAGGCCGCCGCACCATCCGTAAAGGATATCCAAGCCCATCTTGACCATATCAGGGTTATCGGCAGGCATGTCCACATAATAGACTGTTTCGTCAAAGCTGGTGTAGGCATTGATGCCGCGGCCAAATTCGATACCGTTTTTCTGCAGGGTGTCAATCATGGTGTTGCCGGGGAATCCTTCGATGCCGTTGAAGGCCATGTGCTCGCAGAAATGGGCTAGGCCGCGTTGCGACTCGTCCTCCAGAATGGAGCCGGCGTTGGTTACCATGCGGAACTGGATGCGGTTCTCGGGCATCTTGTTGGCGCGGATGTAGTAGGTCAAGCCGTTGTCCAACTTGCCAATGCGCACTTTTTTGTCGACGGGCACCTTGGCGGTGAGGTCGCTCTTCTTACCGTTCTGGGCGAACGTCACGCCACCAGTTACAGCCAGTAGCATGAATAATGTCAGAAGTTTCTTCATTTGATGTTTTGATTTGTAGTTTATGTTGTTTGTTTGTTTCTCAACCTTTCTATCAAGCTGTTTTTCACACCGATGTGTGCTACCCGTAGCCCCGTCTCCTCCACTGTTTTCGGCTGCAAAGATACTATTTTTTTTTTGGTGAAAGAGTATATTATTTTTATCCTTGTGTTGTGCCATTGTCTTATCCTCCTTCTTGCGCATTGTGGGGTTTGCCATCAGTGTAAGGGCTTTTCGTGCTATTTACTTTGGCTAGGCTAGGCGCCCCTGTAGCCCCATAGCATCTCTGCTTTCGCGCCGTCAGTGGTGCACCCCCATTACCAATTCCTGATGCTCCCGAATGAGTGACATATCTAGGGCATGGCAAAGGCTCAGCATGCGCAGGGCACCCCCCCTTGGCACTTTTCCGCAAACTGGCAATTAGGGTAATAAGCCATGACGTGAAGATTTTTTTTCTGTCAAGCGGAATTATTTTCGTACTTTTGCACCTCAAAAAATCTGAAGCCGAGATGCAAACCAAAAGGTTGATATTGTTGCTTTTCGCCCTCTTTGCCTTACCGTTGGTAGCCATGGCTACCCCGGAAAAGGACCAGTTGAGGGCGTGCGAAAGCGCAGAGTCGCTTCAGAAGAAAGATATAGGCATGTGCGACTTGTTGCCCGCAACAGGCTGCGGCACGTTGGCGGCACCCAGTTTTGCGCGCCCCGTTCACGACACGCCTATTGGTACATCCCACACAGTTTCGCTAGCGGGTCATGCCATTCGCGGCTGTGTTCTGCCGTTGGTTGTAGCCGCCGGTCGCTACTGCCCCCGTGGAGGCGGCATTTATATGACGCACTGTCTGCGGCTTTGATTTTCCGTTGTTTTTTTGACTGAAGGCATCTTTCGATGCTAGGGTAGCCGAAATGGCTATACCCAATTCGCCTTTGTGGATTGGCATTGATGTGCATCCACTGACGGACGCGGTTATCCGCATTATTTTTAACTTTCAACAACAATAAAACATCAGACAAAAAATGGAAAATATCAAGTCTATCGACGAATGTATCTCTACTGAAATGAGCAGCAAGGTTGCTACTAGAAAAAAAGTTTCGCTAGGTGGAATTCTGGCATTGGTATGTGGCTTTGCACTACTGACCCTAGACCACTATTACTACAGTTCGCATCCTTTTGTGCTCTCCGACACCGCTGTGACGTTAATCCTTACGGTAGGCATTGTCAGCCTATGCACAGGACTGGTATTCACGCTCATGTCCATCTCTGGAGCTATCACCTACAACCTCTATATCCCCACTCACAGCCGCATGAAACGCCAGAAGTGCTACATCACGGCCGACAGTTACCACAAGGCTATCGAGGGGCTACGCAGTGGCGACAAAGGTGCTTTGGGCTTGTTGCAGGCCACTGTCACTAGCAACCATGTGTTGCATGTGTTGTGCAGCAAGGACGATGCCTTTATGATGGTTCAGTTGGAGTCGTTCGACTTGGGGCATGGCGAACTTGAAACGCCAGTCATCTGCCTCGAAGGCCCCGAAGCTGCTCAGCTGAAGTCGGCTTTGCAGAAAAGACAATAGCTTTGTGGTGGGGATTCGACTCCCGAAAGTGACTCTCCCCGAAAATTGATACGACCGATGGAAGCGGTGCGTTGCCGCTTCCATCGGTCGTTTGTTGCCACTAGTTTGCCACTGTCGGTGGGACTTGTTTTCATTACTACCTAGTAAAACTTTTTTTGTCTCGGCAAAATTATGGCTGACACTTTTTTTGCGATGGGTTAGCCTTTTTTCTATCTTTGTTGTGCCTCAAAATATACTATTATGGGCAAAGGCAGTTGCTTTACTAGGTATCGATAAAACATTACAAAGTCTTGGTTGAATGGGCAGGCAAATACCACCGCTGGCGACATGCGTCGCCAGCGTGAGGAGGGGGGCAACGGACCCGCAGTGGCTCGCGAAGTTTACGAAGCCCGCGAAGCCTACGGCATAATGGTGGCAAGTGCCGCACACCAATTCCCCAAAGCCATGAAGGACAGCATGCAAGGCTTTAAGGACCTAATGCAGGCAGTATGCGAGGTCGAAGGGACACATCTTTAACTTAGCGGTAGGTTGTGGGTAGGTTCGTCTTTTTGTTTACATTTTGTTTAGGTTTCATTTACATTTTATTTACCTTTTGTTCAGGTTAGGTAAACAAAGAGTAAAAGAAAAGTAAGCAAAAGGTAAACAAAAAGACGAAGTTACCCATGTTCTGCCACTTAGGCATGGGCTATCCAACCTAGTGGAGCATGCCCACAGAGGCCAACATTCTTTGCGGAGTATCAAAGAAGATTGCGCTTTTTGGCAAGTGGTCGTTATGGTTCGCCTTGCGCTAAGGTACTACAAAAATTTTGTCGCATTCATGGTGGAATCCTAACAAAACGTGGGGCAAAAGCGCCGCCAATGAGATGCACAAGGCACCATCGGGCCGTCAACTTTTGATTGGGTGTGGCTTACTTTTCGGAAAAGAACGCCCAAAGTGCAATTTTATTGGATTTTGGGCATGTGTGGTATGCCTTTTTGAGCCTTACCGGATAGTAATAATTTGTTTTTTCTGGGCTGCCTAGGTAGTCCGCTTGTGCGGATTTGGCTCGAGCGGAGTGTCGGATTCCCACTCAACCCCTGTGCAAGGGAAGAGGGGAAAGTTGCTTTGGGCAATTTCTTTTGGTGGCGGAGCAATGGAAGCAACGCAGGTTGGCTATACGCAAGTGCTCTCCACTCCCCGAATCGAAGGGGATGCTTTGAGGCTAGCGGCGGGGGAGGAGCTACACGGCTTGGGGAATGGCCTATTCGGGCGTGCAGTACTTCTCAAGGGCGTGGCGTAGGTCGACGGGAGAGATGTCGCGGTGGATTTGCCCATCGAGTACGTAGGAGATGGCGCCGGTTTCCTCGGAAACGATGACGCTTACTACATCAAGTTGCTCGGAGACACCGATGGCGCTACGGTGGCGCAGACCTAGGTTGGGGTCGATGTCCATGCGCGAGGTGACGGGCAGGATGCAACGGGCTGCCAAAATGCGGTTGCCGTGGACAATGACGGCGCCATCGTGGAGGGGCGAGTTCTTGAAAAAGAGTGCTTCAAGGAGGGCTGAAGATGTGTCGGCATTGATGCGCTCGCCCGTCTCGATAAGTTCCTCAACATCGTTGGAACGCTTGAAGATAATCAAGGCGCCGGTTTTGCTTTGCGACATGTGCATGCAGGCCTGAACATAGGGGTCGAAATTGAGTCCGGATTTCTTGCTGGCATCGTTGCGCCAGAAACGGAAGCGCTTGATAAAGGAGTCGCCGGCGAGACTAGTTTTGGTGCCGACAAAAAGCAGAAATTTGCGTATTTCGGGTTGAAAGACAATAACCAGCGAGATAAGGCCAATGCTCATGATGCCGCCAAAAATCTGGCTGCAGAGCCGCATGTTGAGAAGTACGAAGATGCGCCAAGCAACGTAGATGACCACAATGGCCCAAAAGATGCGCATGATGTTGGTGCCGTGGACCAGTCGGTAAAGCCAGTAGACAAGGGCAGCAACCATAACGATGTCAAGGATGTCGACAAATCGAATTTCGGGAAAAGGAATGGTCAGAAATGGCATGATGGTTTGATTTATGTTTTTTGAGGGGTAAAAAAACGTTGGCAATTGCAGTTTTTCTTGGGGGTGTGGGATGGGTTGAAGAATAGTAGAGGGCTTAGGCGGGGGTACATATCTGAGTGGTGTTTGCTGCGGGTTTTGCGCCAAAGAGGATGTCGATGGCAATCCGGGCAATGCGGGGATTGTGCACGCGTAGCAGACGGGTGCCGGCCTGAAGGGCGATGGTGTTGAGGGTGAGAGTGCCGAATTCAGAGTCGGGTAGGGGTAGGGCGCTGGCGTTTGGATTGCCGCTGATTTGTTTTAGTCGATTGGTAATCATTGATTTATTGGATAGTGCGGTGAGCATGGGATTGTCGGGGAAAAGGGCAGTGAGTTCACCGAGGCGGAAAAGGAGTTCGTAGTTTTGGTCGGTAGTTTTGGCAAAGCCGAAGCCGGGGTCGAGCCAAATGTCGCTTACCCCCAAACGGTGGAACTGGCCGAGTTTTTTGCCAAAATAGTTGGCAATGTCGGTGGCGAGGTCGTTGTAATGGGTGTTTTGACTTTGCTGCATGACGGCAGGGATGCCGCGGGTGTGCATGAGTATGTATGGTACCTTGAGGCTGGCTATGGTGGCAAACATTTCGGCATCGAATTGACCGCCAGAGATGTCGTTGATAATGTCCGCCCCAGCTTGCACTGCCATAGTGGCAGGGCGGCTAAAACAGGTGTCAACGGAGATAAGCGTTGTTTCAGGGAGTTGTTGCCGGAGTAGCCGCACCAGGGGTGCCAAACGGTCGGCCTCATCCTGAGGATTGAGCAATTGGGCACCGGGGCGCGAGGAGACCACTCCAAGGTCGATAATATCGGCTCCGTCGGCCAGTAGTTGCAAGGCATGGTTGAGGACAGCCTGAGGAGTAGTGTATCGCCCACCATCGTAGAAAGAGTCCGTCGTGGCATTGAGAATACCCATAATTACAGGCCGATGGAACGTCATACGGCGGCCATGCAGGGTAGCGCTGAAGGGTTTGAAAGGTAAATGGTTCATGAATCGAAAAATGGTGACAGGTGATGTAGGTTTGGTTCCCTAAAAAAGCATGAGATTCTCTCTCCCATACTTGCAAAAACGTTTTTTTGTTTTTTTAATTGTGTGGTAGAAAATAAAAAAACGGATGTTGCGTTTCATGTGACTATAATTGACTGAGTATGCCCGATACTAACCAAGAGTTCAAGACCGAGATAGCCCGTTGCCGCAGCATTTTTGAGGAGAAGACGCGCGACTACGGCACTTCGTGGCGCGTGCTGAGGTTGCCTTCGCTCACAGACCAGATTTTTATCAAGGCCAGCCGCATCCGCAGTATCCAAGAAAGTGGCGAAAGCCGTGTGGGCGATGGAGTGGAGACGGAGTTCGTGGCGATGGTCAACTATGCTGTAATGGCATTGATGCAGCAGGAGTTGGGCCTTGGGGGCGAGCAGGAATTGACGCTGGAGACCGCCTTGGCGCTCTACGACAAGCATATCGGCAGGGCTACGCGGTTGATGATGGACAAGAACCACGACTATGGCGAGGCTTGGCGCATGATGCGGGTGAGTTCGATGGTGGACTTGATTCTGATGAAGATACGTCGCATCAAACAAATCGAGGACCATCAGGGCAAGACCCTCGTTTCCGAAGGGGTTGAGGGTGGATACATGGACATTGTAAACTACTCGATTTTCAGTCTTATTCGGCTAACAGAGGAAGGTCAGGCAGGCTCGAGACCTGCCGAAAACAAGCCGGCAGTGTAACAAAACATCGAACCTAATTATGCGGATTAAAGATACCAAATTGAATTGGTCGCTGAATGTGGCGGCGCGCCTCTTTGTGGGGCTTGTCTTCATTTTCTCCAGTTTTGTCAAGGGCGTGGACCCAATGGGTACGGCTTTCAAGATTACCGACTACTTGACTGCTTGGCAATTCGGCAGTTTGAGTTTTGAGTGGCTGCAACCTGCTGCCCTGTTTCTCGCCATGTTGCTCATAACCATGGAGTTTTTGGTGGGTATGCTGTTGCTCACTGGCTCGTTCCGCCGATTAACGGCATGGTTGCTAGTTCTAATGATGCTCTTTTTTACCGCAACCACGCTCTACGATGCCATCTCCAATAAGGTAAGCGACTGCGGTTGCTTTGGCGATGCCGTTAAGCTGACCAACTGGCAGACCTTTTGGAAGAACATTATTCTTGATGTACCAACTATTTGGATATTTCTAACCCGTGGTTTGCGCCTGAAGAAGAGGACCGAGCGCGACACCTTGGTGGTGATTTTTGCGGTGGTGTTGATGGTTATTTTTGGTCTGTTCAACATCAACAACGAGCCTTGCATCGACTTCCGAGCTTGGAAGGTGGGCAACCAGATGGTGGAGATGGACGAAAACCTAAAGGTGAAGAGCTACCTTACTTACCGCAACAAGGCCACAGGCGAGAGTCAGGAGTTTGCTTCAGAAGAATTGATGCAGAAGATGGAAGACCCCGCTTGGGAGGAATCCTGGGAATGGGAGAGTAGCCGTGTGGAGGACCCGCATCAGATCAAGGCCGATGGTTTTGCAATGATGGATTTGGAGATGAACGACCATGCCCAGGAACTCATTGCCTCGGAGGACTATCTGATGATGGCGACCCTCTATGATATCGGAAAAGTTGACGAAAAAGGCATTGCTGCCATTCAATGGATGTACGAGTACTGCAACGAAAACAATGTGCAGATGGTGTTACTGACCTGTGCCTTGCCGGAGGAGATACAGCATTTTTTGCATCAAATTGGGCTGGATGAGGTGGAGTATTACTTTGCCGATGGCACCGCCATCAAAACGATTATGCGTTCCAATCCTGGCTTCACCCTTATGAAAGGAGGCAAGGTGTTGGGTAAATGGCATTACCGCAAAAGCCGCAGAGTAGAGGATATCGAGCTGAACTGAACATATACAATTACATAGGCAAACCACTTTAATCACTGAAATGATACAGAGAAAACAATCGATTTTTTTGTTACTGGCGGCTATTGCGCTAGTGTTCTGTTTCGCCTTTCCCATAGCCACCTTCACCGCCAAGTCCTCGCTGGGTGTGTCGGTAGACGGTGCGCTCAACCTTATTCCCAAGGACAATCCGGAACTGATGAATGAGATACTTAATGGTCAACCCGTTACAATGGGTCAAAAAGGTTTTATCAAGACTTGGTCTCTTATGGTGCTGACTCTCGTTGCCATTGCCATTGCACTAGTGAGTATCTTCCTCTATAAAAAGCGTCTTACGCAGATGAAGGTGGTCGCCGTGGGCTTCCTGCTTACGGTGGTTGACATATTCCTTATTTTTATTTGGGCGGTGGACAAATATGTCAAGGCCGTCACCACCCCCATGGACTGTACCGAGATACAGACCCACTATGCCGTGGGAGCCTTCCTGCCCATTGTTGCCGCTGTGCTTTTCTTTTTGGCTCAGCGTTCCATTAAGGCTGATGAGGAAAAGGTCCGCTCGGCCGATCGCCTGAGATAGGTTAAGATTGATTATGAGGAGAACATTTGACAGTCTGTTGGAGCTACCACAAGTGGCACAGGAATTGCTAGAAAATTTTTCCGGCGAGCATTTTTATGCCTTTTTTGGCAAGATGGGGGTGGGAAAGACCACGCTTATCAAGGAAATCTGTTGGCAACTAGGAGTGAAGGACAATGTTTGTAGCCCCACTTTTGCCATCATCAATTCCTACACTACTGCCACTGGCGAGTCGGTTAGCCATTTCGACTTTTACCGGCTCAAAAGCGTCAGCGAAGCCTATGATATTGGATATGAGGAGTATTTCTATGGCGATGGATGGGTGTTTACCGAATGGACCGAAAAGGTCGAAGAGCTTTTGCCCGGTCATTATGTGCGGGTAGAACTTGAAGAGAATAACAGAATTAGAACATTAACAGCAAACATAATTGATGACTGAATCGGAAGTACTGGCCAAGTTGGCCGCACAAGCCCTTGACGAGAAGAAGGGTAATGATGTGCAAATACTTGATTTGCGGGGGCTGTCTTCGGCTCCCTGTGCTCTTTTTGTAATAGCCTCGGGCAACGTGCCTTCGCATGTAAGCTCGCTTAGCGACCACGTTCACGAGGTGGTGAAAAAAGCCACCGGCCTCAACCCGTCCAAGTTGGAGGGATATAACAATGCTGAATGGATACTGATGGACTATTTTGATGTGGTGGTGCATATATTCTTGCAGCAAAAGCGCGATTTTTACCGTCTTGAGCAACTTTGGGGCGATGCCGCGCGCATGGAATTTGCCACCAAACAGGCTTGACGAGTGTCCGTCTGCCGTATGGCAAGACTACCATCGTTATAACGAAATTATATACTACTTACATGGCAGAAAAAAAACAGAATCAAAGTCATCCCAACGGTAACCCATTCCGGCCCCAGAATGCCGGAGGCGGGCAACAGAAACCTAAACGCAATTGGATGATGTATCTCATCTACGGTGTCATCATTGTGGTGCTGGGTAGCATGTTGCTCAAGCAGGACAGCAATGATGGCCCTAAAACGGTTAAGAAGGAAAAATTCGAGTCGATCTTAATCAAGCACGACTACGACAAGATTGTTGTGGTCAACCAGGAGTATGCCGAAATACATATGAAGAGTTCGGCAATCAAGCGCGACACATCCTATCGCGACCTCTGCTCGAAGAACATGATGAACCAGCCGGTGGTCACGGGCTATTACGAGTACCGATTCGTCACCATAGAGGGCTTTGAGAAAGAAATTGAAAAGATAGAGGCGCAGACAGGTACCTTTATTGACGTCACCCCCGAAAAACGCACCAAGCCGTGGCGCGACATACTGGTTTTCTTTGGCCCGTTCGTCCTAATTATAGTGTTCTTTGTTATAATGAACCGAATGGCCCAGCGCCAGATGGGTAGCGGTGGCGGCAGTGGTGGTATCTTTGGCGTAGGCAAGAGCAAAGCCAAGGTGTACGACGGCAAAACGCCTACCAATGTCACCTTCAAGGACGTGGCTGGCTTGGCTGGTGCTAAGGAAGAGGTGATGGAGGTGGTGGATTTCCTTAAGAATCCCAAACGGTATACCGACTTGGGTGGTAAGATTCCCAAGGGTGTGCTTCTGGTAGGTCCTCCGGGTACGGGCAAGACTCTCTTGGCCAAAGCTGTGGCTGGCGAAGCCAACGTGCCATTCTTCTCCATGTCGGGTTCAGACTTTGTGGAGATGTTTGTTGGAGTGGGTGCTTCGCGGGTGCGCGACCTCTTTGAGGAGGCCAAGAAGAAGGCTCCATGCATCATTTTTATTGATGAGATTGATGCCGTGGGACGTGCCCGTGGGCGTGCTGGGCTCAGCAACGCCAATGATGAACGTGAGAATACCCTCAACCAACTCCTCACCGAGATGGATGGCTTTAGCAGTGGCACCAACGTTATTGTGCTGGCTGCCACCAACCGAGCTGATGTGTTGGACAAGGCCCTCATGCGTGCCGGCCGTTTCGACCGCCAGATACATGTCGAGCTCCCCGACCTCGAAGAGCGAAAGGCCATTTTTAAGGTGCATATGCGCAAACTGAAACTCAATACCGACAAAGATTCCGAGGGCTATGTCGAATGTGAGTTCCTAGCTAAACAAACCCCTGGTTTTTCGGGTGCAGACATTGCCAATGTATGCAACGAGGCCGCTCTGGTGGCTGCACGTAAGAACAAGAAACAGATCGAAAAGCAGGACTTTTTGGATGCTGTTGATCGTATTGTTGGTGGATTGGAGAAACGTACCAAGGTACTTACCGACCACGAGAAACGGGTAGTATCCTTTCATGAGAGCGGACATGCTTCTGTTAGTTGGCTTCTCCGTTGGGCGGATCCGCTGATTAAGGTGACTATTGTGCCTCGGGGTGAATCTTTGGGCGCAGCTTGGTATTTGCCGGACGAGCGCCACCTCACCACCACTGAGCAGATGAAGGACAAACTGACTAGTCTCATGGCAGGCCGTGCTGCAGAGGAGATTTTCTTTGGTCAGGTTGGCACCGGCGCCCTTAGCGATATTGAGCGCGCTACCAAGATAGCCCAGTCTATGGTCATCTACTACGGTATGAGCCCCGAAGTGGGCAACGTCAGTTTCTACGACTCGACAGGTCAGGCCGATTACGGCTTTACCAAGCCTTTCAGCGAGAAGACTGCCGAGATTATCGACAAGGAGGTGCGCCGCTTGGTTGAGGAAGCCTACATCCGTGCCAAGGAAATCATTGAGGCTCATAAGGAGCAGATGACTCTCCTCGCTGGGCAACTCTACGAGAAGGAGGTGCTTTTCCGCGAGGATTTGGAGCGCATTTATGGTCCTCGCGAAGCCGACCTCGAAGTAGCAGTGCACAAAACGAATGAACCTGCCGAAGCAAACTCTCCTGTGGAAGTGGGCGTGGAAGGCACAGGAAAAGTTCTCCCAGAGGGGGATGCAGGGTCTGAATACGGCGATTCCGCCCAACCTCAGGATAACCTCGATACGGAAAAAGACCGACAGGACAACAATAAATAAGGTATATACGATGAAAACATTTTGGATTCGTACCGCTAGTGCTGCGGTCTACGCCCTACTGTTCTTGGGCTCCATCTATAGCGGCAGAATGTTGGGTAACTCCTTTTGGGGAGTGGTCGTCCTGACAACCTTCGCTCTCTTTGTGGCTATGGGTTGCACTTTTGAGTACTTCCGCATTGCTAGCAAACAGAATTATCATCCCAATAGGGGGCTGGGATATTTTTTTACCGCCTTGATGACGGTGATAATAGGGCTGTCGGTGGCATTTGCATTGCCTGAAGCAAATATTGATTATGATGAGTATTGGGCACCTTTTGCTTGTGTGGGTGGTTTTTTCATATTGTGCGAAGTGGGGATTATGGTGCTAGTAGCTATTCCCGTTACCCTGGTAACGGAGCTTTGGCGCAATTCCGAACACCCTTTTGCTGATGTGCTCCACACTTTGCTTCCGATGCTCTACTGTGCTGTGCCACTGGGTTTGATGCCTTATCTTCATTGCAGCACGAATGTTTTGGTGATGTGCATTATCTTGGTGTGGGTCAACGATAGTTTTGCCTATATGGGGGGCTCGCTTTTGGGTAGGCACAAGATGTGGCCTAAACATTCCCCGGGAAAGACGTGGGAGGGTACCGCTATCGGAGTTGAGGCTTGCCTACTCACCGCTATCTTTGTTGGTCCTCTCTTCCAGACCAAGCTAGGCATTGGCGGTTGGATTTGTATAGGTTTGATTTGTAGTGTGTTGGGGACTTTGGGCGACTTGGTTGAGTCGATGCTCAAACGCTCTGCCGGGCTTAAGGATTCGGGCAACATTATGCCCGGTCACGGTGGTTTCCTCGACCGCTTCGACAGCCTCTTGATGATTATTCCCCCAGCCACCTTGGTTGCAGGCATAATCACAGAAATAGCCATACGCAGATAGCCGACTAACCAAATTGAATACGGTTTCGAAAAGATAAGGACATGTATATTCACCGCGAAGGTAAGAAACTTTTGATGGGACTGGGTGCAGGCCTCATGGTCATCTATCTGTTGATGATTTTTCTTGTGCACCATTGGACCTTTTTTCATTTTCTCTTTATTACCATTCTGCTGGTATTTTTTCTGTTGGTAATGATGTTCTTCCGCATTCCTAGAAGGGTTTTCACCAACGACCCGCAGCGGCTCATCTCGCCTGCCGATGGCACCGTGGTGACGATAGAAGAGGCTGTAGAAAAGGAATATATCAAGGAGGAGTGTATCATGGTCAGCATCTTTATGAATGGCACAGATGTCCATGTTAACCGTTATCCTTGTGACGGCGTGGTGGAGTATTATAAATTCCATCGTGGCAATTATTTTGTGGCTTCCTACCCCAAGTCTAGCGTGCTCAATGAGCGCACTACCGTGGGACTTCGCCTCCCCAATGGGCAAAAGATTGTCGTCCGTCAAGTGGCAGGTACTATGGCCCGACGCATAGTCTGCTATGCCCGTCAGGGCGAACATGTTAAGCAGAATCAGGAAATGGGGTTCATTAAGTTCGGATCGCGTATTGATCTCTTTATTCCAAAAAATTTCACCCTTGATGTGGACCTCCAAGATGTGGTGCGCAACGGCATTTCACCTATTTGCACCATTCAGTCCGCTCCTAGCCTAGAAGGAGATTAACCCATAGCGATTCATGTCCATTGCAGAGCAAATTCTATATGAGGACAATCATTTGATAGCCCTCAACAAGTTGCCTGGTCAGATTGTGCAGGGCGACAAGACTGGTGATACGCCACTGGTGGAGGAAATTAAGGAATTTCTCAAAGAGCGCGACAACAAGCCAGGCAATGTTTTTTGTGGTGTTGTTCATCGGCTCGACCGGCCGGTGAGTGGTGTGGTGATTTTTGCCAAAACAGGCAAGGCTCTCTCCCGTATGACAGATTTGGTGCTACACCGCAAGTTTCGAAAGACTTACCTCGCGGTGGTAAAAAACCGTCCGCCCGTAGAGTCAGGACACCTTGAAAACTACCTTTTCCGCGTGGAAAAGAGCAACAAGAGTTTTGTTACCACCGACCCGCAGAAACCTGGTGCCAAGTTGGCCGTGCTCGACTATCGGCTGAAGTCAGTCTCGACAGGTGGATACCATTTGCTGGAAATCGACCTTCATACGGGACGCCACCATCAGATTCGCTGCCAGTTGGCTCACATGGGATGCCCCATCAAGGGCGACCTCAAGTATGGTGCTTCGCGTTCCAACCCAGACGGTAGCATTTCACTTCATGCTTATCGACTGGAGTTCGAGCACCCCGTCCGTCATGAGCAAGTGGTTATACAGGCACCGATCCCTTGGAACTGTTTTGATTGACAATAACACATCTTTTGAATCTCGGCAACGGTGACAGGTCAAGGCGTTAACGATATTGCACAAAAAGTGATTTTTATACAGTCGAATTAATATACAATAAAAATTATCAGCAAGATGACACAGAAAGGTTTGCCATAGCAGAAGTGGCTTGTATCTTCAGGCAGTCAAATCAATAATGCGGACGCGCTAGCAAAGGGGTTCTTGCGGCGTTAGACGCAATGAAATAGATAGAACCCGGTTTATTATTAGTTGAATCTACAATTGTTTATTGAGATGAAAAAAATCTTCAAAGCTCTGTTTTTGAGTTTGCTTGTGTTGGGGCAGACGGCCGCGCTGGCTCAGTCTCTCAGCGTCAAACAAAGCGGCTACGCACAGTCCGAGTACGCTTTCAAAGCTCCGCACTACACTGTGTCGGGTGTGCAGGCAGGTGGCAACACCTTTTCTTGCATCACTATTGGTGGCGCAGCACCTTCTACCCAGTTGGGTCGACCCAATCTGCCCGTTATCACGGAGGCAATTGAAATTCCCCTATGTGGCAATGTCAAGGTCTCCGTTTCCAATGTACGGGAGAAGGTTGTGGAGTCGCTCAAATATCCTGTGATACCCGTCCAGCCGGCACCTGGCAAATCCGACAAAACTCCCCAACCTTTTGTTATCGACAGTGCTCTCTACGCCACCGATACTCTCATTGGTCAACCTGCCGCGTGGGTTGATGTGCTGGGTGTTGCACGCGATCGCAATATAGCGTTGCTACGAGTCTCGCCATTCTCCTACAATCCAGTTTCTGGTGCTCTGCAAATAATTGAAAGTATGGATATAACCATTACTTTTGAGAATGCCGACATGGCTGCCACTGAACAGATGCACCGCCGTTATTATTCCCCCGACTTCAGCTTGGGTAATCACCTGTTGAGTTCCTTGCCTGTTGGTAAGGATGTGCGCCAAGGTGCTCCATTGCATTACCTTATTGTAGCTCACAGCAGTTTTCGCGGACAGTTGGACCAGTTCATCACCTGGAAGAAACGTCAGGGCTTTCTAGTAACGGTGGGCTATACTGATGATGCTGCAGTAGGCTCCACTAACACCTCCATCGCCAACTATACAAAGAGTTTCTACGACAATGCTTCTGAATCCCTCCCAGCTCCTACCTACCTGCTTTTGGTGGGTGACAACCAGCAAATTCCTGCATTCGGTTCCCGCGTCACCAGCCCCTCATCTGACCACGTCACCGACCTCTATTTCGCCACTTGGACTACTGGCGACAATATCCCCGACTGCTACCTCGGCCGTTTCTCCGCCCAAACAGTAGCCCAGTTGACTCCACAAATCGAAAAGTCAATCTTGTACGAGAACTACAATTTTTCCGACCCCAGTTACCTTGGCAAGGGTATTTTGATTTCCGGTGTTGACGGCGGATACAGTGGCGACAATGCCTATCGCTATGCCGATCCCGCTATGGACTATGTGGCCAAGTATTACGTCAATGCCTCCAATGGATTTACCGATGTCAAATATTATAAGAACAATACATCCTTTGCTCCCGCCGGCGTAACGGTCACTGGTAGTAGCAATACCACTGCCACTGCCAATACGCTCAAGAATCTTTATAATCAAGGTTATGGCTGGATTAATTATAGCGCCCATGGCAACGATGATTGTTGGGGCACGCCCAGTTTTACCACCTCCGATGCTGCCGCTATGACCAACAACGGCAAGCCTTCGATTATGATTGGTAACTGCTGTCTTACGGGTCGGTTCAACACCTCTTCTGGGGATTGCTTTGGCGAGTCTCTCCTCCATAAGGGCAACAATGCTGGTGCAGTTACTTATATTGGTGGTACCAACAGCACCTACTGGCCTCACGATTTTACCTGGCAGGTGGGTGTCCGCTCTAGCATCTCCAATGAGATGGATGCTACCTACGATGCAGCAAATCTTGGTATGTACGACCGGCTTTTCCATACGCACGGTGAAGGCTATGGCGCTTGGCACACCACCACCGGTGCTATGGTCAATGCGGGTAATATGGCTGTGGAATCTTACGGCTCTTACCAGCAATACTACTGGGAGATTTACGAACTCTTTGGCGACCCCTCGTTGATGCCATGGCTCACTCCTGCCTCCGATTTGACAGCCGCCTATTCTTCGGTCATCGTTGTGGGTGATGCTTCCTTTACGGTTTCGGCAGTTCCTTACGCTTATGTGGCGCTTACTACGCCCGAAGGTCACGACCTTGTGGCTGCCGCCTATGCCGATGCTACCGGATCGGCAACCCTCTCGATTCCTACTGCCATCACCCCTGGCGAGTTGGAATTGGCTATCTGGGCTCAAAATTTCAAGCCCCTTTTTGATACTGTTAATGTGATTGTTCCTGATGGTCCCTATGTGATGGTCACGGACATTGTTCCCGTCTCCGGAAAGCTTCGTCCCGACGAGATTGCTACTTTCAACATCACCATCACCAATGTAGGCACTGCCCTTCCTACCCAAGGGCTGATAGAGTTCGCCTCCGATAACCCCAAGGTCGCCGTCATCCAGCCTCAGTCACGCTTTACCGCCTGTGCTCCCGGAGATACGGTAACCCTTGCTGGTGTCAATGCTGCCTACCTTTCCGACGAGCTTTCTGATGGTGAGTCCGTGCGTTTTGATGTGAGTGTCGATTTCGGTGGTTCCACACCTGCTGTCAAGTCCAAGACGTTCGCCGTTTCTTGTAGCTCTCTTGTGGCTTCCGTTGCCACGGCAACTCCTGCTCTAGCTTCAGGCACTGCTAGCACTATCACATGCACCGTTACCAATGTCGGCTCTGATACAACAACCGACCTTACCTTTAGCCTTGTTAGCAATTTTGGCTTCCTTACAGTTCAGGCCGAAGACCAAACTTCCACTCCGTTGGCCCCAGGTGAGAGCGTTACACTCGCCTTTGACGTTACCATGGGCGCCAATGCTCCCGATGCAACCGTTCCGTTCTATCTCTACGCTACCAACGATCATGGTACCGCTTTGGTTAGGGAATTGAACCTTAATTCCGGTGTTTGTCTTGTTGAGGACTTCGAGTCGGGTTCTCTTACACAAAACAGTTGGGTGCAAAATAGCAATCCGTGGGAAATTACTTCTGGCGAAGTTAACAGCGGAAACTACAGTGCCCGTAGCAAGAGTGGTCTTGGCAATGGGGCTTCCTCTCAGATGTCCATCTCTTGGACCTCGGCCATTGACGATACCGTCAGTTTTAGCTACAAGGTCTCTTCAGAGGCGAACTGGGATAAGTTTACCTTTTCTATTGATGGTATCAATAAGTTGACAGTTTCTGGTGAAGAGGCCTGGGCCAGAGTCTCCTACCCCGTCTCTGCAGGTACCCATACGTTTATGTTTGATTATACCAAGGACGGGTCCATGTCCAATGGTAGCGACTGCGCTTGGATTGATGACGTAAGAATGCCTTTCAATGGTACTCGTTGCTCCTTCACGATCGATACCGTCTGCCAGGGAGCCGATTACACGTTCGCTGGTCAGTCGGTCAATACTGACAATGTGGGCGTTTTCGCTTATGTCGACTCTACTTCTAGCGTTCGTCAGTATCTTTCTTTGGTGGTGTTGGGTCAGCCAGAGGTGGAAATTAGCACTGAGGGTGTTGGCGATTGTATGCTACTAAAGGCTTCTGGAGCAGTTACTTATGAATGGAGCACTGGCGAAACGGGTAGCTATATTGTGGTTTGTCCCACAGAGACTACCAATATCTCCGTCACAGGCTATCGCGGAGGATGCAGCGGCACAGCTCATACTAGTCTCCTTGGCATTGAGGATGTGTCGATGCAACCTGAGGTAAAGCTTTATCCAAATCCCGCCAAGGGTAGTGTTACTGTGGCAACCCCTGGCATGCGCGGTGTAGAGTTAATTAGTCTTATGGGTCAGACCATCCAGCGCAAGCAGGTCAATGCCGACCATATAAGCCTAGACCTTAGAGATCTGCCTGCAGGTGTATACTTTGTTAAAGTCAAAACCGCGAACAGTTCTACCATCAAAAAACTTATTTGTAAGTAATGTTATAGGAGGCTTTGTCTTTTCTAGTAATTGGGCCAGCGGTAAGCCGCTGGCCTTTTTATTTGGTGAGAGGGTTCATGTGTCCTCCGAGGGATGTATCCCCTAACGGCTTTCTGCTCTATTTTTGTCTTGCTTGCACCGGAAAGTCATAGGATTGCAAATATTGCTGTCCGGTAAAACTCAAAAGAGCATAAATACCCAGCCCGAAG